>JAHWKW010000018.1 GCA_019347675.1 Actinomycetota bacterium
ACCAGCAGATCGCCACTCCGTTCGAATGGAAGTTCACCCGAACCGATCTCGACCGCGTTCTGGCCCGCTGCGACATGGCCGCCGCAGCCTGAACCGATACGTCAACGAACTTCCGTGCCAGAGCACTTAGGTGTGCCGCGCGCGTGAGATGGGTGGAGGGACGCGGAACACGACCGGTTCAACTCGATCGAGCACGCCCGGGCGTTCTGCCGCACCTTCTTCGGTTGGTACAACCATCAGCACCGGCACTCGGGCATCGGCCTGATGACCCCCGCCGACGTGCACTACGGCCGCGCCGCCACGATCACCGCCGCCGGCAGCCAGGTCCTCCACGCCGCCTACACCACACACCCCGAACGGTTCTGTTCCGCAAGCCACCCGCGCCACCGGCACTGCCCGCCACCGTCTGGATCAACTGCCCCGACGACACCAACAAGGAGCAGCCGGCTCAGTAATTCCTCAAAGCTCTTGTCTCAACAAGCTTGACAGGTTTCGATCTCTACGGCGTGGACGCGAGCACCGTCCATCGCTGGGAGCGCACCGGGCGACTGCGGACAGCTCGCCGAGACCCGGGTGGGACGAAGTACTGGCTGGCCGTCGAGATCCTCGCCGACGGTCGCCGACCCGCCCGTCCCTGCGGAGCCCGATCGCCGGCTGGAGGTTGATAGTTTCGTCGAGGTCACCCGCCGCCGGCGGCGGAGGGCCAGCTGATGACGGCGCCCCGAGTGGCCAACCTCGTTCGCGATGCGCTACGTCGCGACGGCGCCTACGACTTCGGGCTCGGCGTCGTCCTGCGGGCGCCGACCGTTCCCCGCGGGTCGGGCGCCTCGGCGAGCTACCGCATCGAGCACCGTCTCGCTCCGCTGCTGCCGGGCAAGCCCGCCGCGACCCGTCGTCAGAGCTACGCGCGTGATCTGAACGTGGCCTACGCCCGCGCCCGGGCCGTGTTCGAGGAGATGCAGCAGCGCGCCGCCGGCACGTTCGCTGAGTACCACACCGACGTGCCGTTCGGTGAGGTCGTGGAACGCTGGCACGCCCCACCCGCGCTGGGGCGCCCACTACCCCGCGAAGGTCGCCAGCCTGCTGCGCTGCTGGGTCACCGCCGACGACATCGTCGTGCCGTGGCGCGCCTCGGGACCACCGACGCCGATCGCGTCCATCCCGATCGGCGCGCTTACGGCTGACCACTACAACCAAGCGCTGGAGCACGTCCGTCAGGCCCGCGCGCACCGCACGTACACCGAGGTCCATGGGCTGGTCGTGCAGATCCTCAAGTGGGCCTCGCCGACCGGTACCTGCGTCAACCGGTACCTGCGTCCCACCGACAGCGGCCTGCTCTCGCAACTCCCCCTGGCCCGCGCCGATGACCGTTCAGCACCGTCCGGGCTCACTCCCTCTATCCCGCCGGACGAGATCCCACCGCTCCCCAGCGTGGTCGCATTCACCGACGTCGCCGGGGAGCTGTTCGACCATCGGCGTCCACGCTCCTCAACCTGCTCGCGTTCGCGGGCCTGCGGATCAGCGAGGCCCTGGCGCTCCGACACGATGACCGGCTCCAGCGGGGAGCTGACAGCTGCTGGCGGATCGAGGTGCGTGAGCAGGTTCACCGCTCACAGCGCCGCACCATCCCCCGAAGTGGCGTAAGCGACGTTGGGTCTTCGTGCCGCACTGGCTCACCCCGGACTTCGACGCCCTGGTCGCCGCTACACGGGCCGGTGACCTGCTGTTCCCGTCCCCGGGCAGACGCGTTCGGAGGGCGGAGGTCGGATGGATCCGGTCGGTGTCGGCTACCACCCCGACACGAACTGGCGCCAACGGGTATGGGGGAAGGTCGTCGAAGCGACACCGGACTGGCCCGAACGTGACGACTGGCGGCCACCCGACTGTGGCCCTCCGCCGGCTGGCAAGCAGTCCGAGCGACGCTGGCGATGGCCGGTGCACACACTCCGCCATGTCTGCGCCACCTACCAGCTCAACGTCCTGGGTCTCGACCCCGACGATGTCGCCAAGTTCTTTGGTCACCGCTCCGGTGTGCAGGTCTCGGGAGATGTACGTGCGGGTCCGCGCCAACCTCTTCGGCCGAGCCGCCACCGCCAGCCAGGCTGCCGGCGACCCTCGGACCCTTCCGTCTGAGAACTCATGACCGCATTTCGGCCGCTTGGAGCGGGCGACGAGCGCGTACACCGCGCCATCGTCGGCGCGATGGGCGGTGGGACAACCACGGGACCGCTCTCGTGGTCAGCGACGCGTTCCCGTGCGCTTCCTTGTCGAGCGGCGATCGTCGACTGTCACCCCGTCAGGCAGTAGTGAAGCCGCCTCGAAGTCCGACCGCGGAGGCCTCTGCGCATAGACTGGCCGCTGGTGCCACGTGATGGCACCGGAGTCGGTCGTAACCGTGCCATAGAAGCTCTTCTAGCGGGGTTCTGCACCAACCTTCGACGTGCGACTTCACCGCAGTTCTTCCCACGCTTTTCCCTCGTGGGAAAGAACCCCGTCATCGTTGCCGGGAGCAGCCATCCGCAGCGTTGACCGCCGCCCGGCGAACGTGTCCGCGCGCCTCAGGCCTCGTCGGGGAACCCGGCGGGGTTCACGACGGGGATGTCGCGCCACGAACCGAGTGCGTGCAGGTGGCGGTCGCCGCTCACGATGAGGTCGGCGTCCCCCTCGGCCGCCGCTTCGAGTACCCGGTTGTCGGCGGGATCGTCCTCGATGTCATGAACCGCCTCGCGCGGTTCCACAAGTTCGCCGAGCCGGAGCAGCTGCGCCACCACCTCCTCGGCGTACGCACGTTCCCAATCGAACTTGTCGACCAGGACCCGGGCGAGCTCGGCCAGCAAGGGCCGGGACACGATCATCGTCAACTCGCCAGAGAGCACCCGCCGGTACACGGCTTCGGGTGGCCCACCGGGGAACACGAACGCGGAGATGACCACGTTCGTGTCGAGCACGACCCTCACCCGTGGCGGGCTTGCTGGATCAACCGCTCGACGTCGTCCTCGTCTTCGATGGCCAGGCCCCGAGCACGCGCGGCGCCGTAGCGCTGGAGGATCTCGAAGCGTCCGGTTTCCTGGTAGGCCTGGTAGACGCGCAGCATCTCCCGGAACAGCTCGCTCTTGTTCCGGCCCTGCTGCTCCGCCAGGCGCTCGAAGTCACGCGCGAGGTCCGGGGGCACCGAGACCGACAGCACCTTCGACGCTCGCTCCGCCACCGTGACCTCTCTCACACTCTTCGAGTATGACAGTGTATGAACGAGGCCGGTCATCGGCAACCGCGGGGAATCGTGGTTGTCGCGCGGGTCCCGTTCGTCCTCGGGGCGCGCGTAAGCGCGCCTGGAGTGGCTCGAGCTTCTGGTGTCGGCTACGGGCGAGTTCCTTGGTGGAGTCTGCCGGGTGAGGATGCGGACTCCCTCCACGACCTGGAGTCGAGGAGGTTGGCGTCGCCCGTGACGATGACGTCGGCGCTGCCCGTGATGGCGGCTTCCAGGACGCGGTTGTCGTCGGCGTCTCGAACCAGGTCGAGGGTCAGGGTCGGGCGAACGACACGCGAGGCGAGAGCGATCAGCTCGATCACCTCGTCGACATCGCCGAACATCTCCCCGAGCTTGGGGTAGGCCAGCACCCGCCGGAGCTCGTCCAGCAGTGCGGGGCTGGTCACGACCTCGAACCGTCCGGCCGGCGCTGCCTCAACCACATCGCCGGGCGGGCCACTCCAACCGAGCCCGGACACCCAGGTGTTGGTGTGGAGTACAGCCCGGGTCACGACACCTTCCGGGCCGCCTCGATCGCCTCATCGACCGCGGTCGGATCCAAACCTGCAGAGGCACCCGTCGGTGGACATGCCTGAGTCGACGTCGCAGACGCTGCATGCGACGCTCAGCACCAACGGCGTAGAGGGAGACCGGATGCCGCGTGTTCCAGCCCATGGCATAGAGACCGCACCCGACACCAGCACCGATCATCTGAAGCGGCTTGACGAACGGTTCGGTCAGTGCTGAACATCGTCGGTGCGATGGCCCGCGCGCCAACCGTCATCGGCGAGTTCACCAGCGCCGAGGCGGCGATCGCTACGAACGGGTCCGGTGTCGAATGAGCCAGAACGCGGCCGTCACGGTGGAGGACGTCGGGTTCCCGGGGAGCACCGGGGCGCGACTCGCGGGCGTCCTCCACCGCCCCGACGGCGGGGCTGTCGGGAGCGTCCTGCTGGCCCACTGCTTCACCTGCTCGAAGGACCTGCACACCACCACACGGATCGCAGGCGCCCTCGCGGAAGCGGGCTACGCGGTGCTGCGGTTCGACTTCACCGGGATCGGTGCGAGTGGGGGCGACTTCCGCGACAAGACCGTGTCGCGCAACGTTCGCGATCTCGTGCTGGCCGCGACCCACCTCATCGAGCGTGGCTACGGACCCTGCGGGCTCGTCGGCCACAGCCTCGGAGGTGCAGCGGTGCTGCTCGCGGCGGCGCGGATGCGGACGGTCCGGAGTGTCGCCGTGCTGGGTGCACCGGCGACAGTCAGCCACGTCCGGCACCTCATGGTCGACGACGAGGAGGCCATCAGGCGTGACGGCGTCGCACAAGTCGTGATCGGCGGGCGGCCGTTCCCCATCTCGCGCGACTTCCTCGACGACCTCGACACCCATGACGTCCTCGCCGCGGTCGAGAGCCTCGGTCGGCCTCTTCTCGTGCTCCACGCTGTCAATGATGAGGTCGTGCCCGTGAACGACGGTGAGGCGATCTTCGCGGCCGCTCGCCAGCCGAAGAGCTTCGTTCCGCTGATCGGCGCCGACCATCTGCTCACCGACCGGGGTGAGGCCGCACACGCCGCACAGACGCTCGTTGGATGGCTCGACACGACGCTCAGAGGCGGAGGCGACGACCGACCTGGCCGCGGCGATCAGCGCCCCGACCAGTAGCTCTCCGCTGCTCGGAAGTCCCGTAGGGCGTGCGGTCCGTTGCGTTGCCCGAGCCGGCGGTAGAAGCCCTCACGGTCGATCACCCGGTTGCGACGCGTACCTGTGCTGGGACTGCGGGGGACGTCGGGTGACTGCTTCGACAGGTCGCGGACGTCGCTGTTGTTCAAACGTGGCATCCTCCGCACCTCAACCCTTACGTTAGTGAAGGTATCTGCGGTAGGATGGCGGATCCACGTCGGACGAGCAGCCGGGGGACCGCATGGTCCGGGACGCGATCCATCAGATCGGCGAGGTCGCCGATCGGGTCGGGCTGTCGTTGCGCACGGTGCGCTACTACGAGGAGGTCGGGCTGATCGAACCGTCGGACCGCACGGCCGGCGGGTTCCGGCTGTACAGCGACGATGACATCGCGCGCCTGGAGCTGATCAAGCGCATGAAGCCGCTGGGCTTCACGCTGGACGAGATGCGCGACCTGCTCGAGGTGCGCCGTCGGTTGCGGTTCGACGATCTGGACGTCGATGAGCGGGCGCGGGCGGCGGATCGGTTGGCGATGTATGCCGAGGCCGCCTCTGCCAAGTGCGAGGAACTTCGCGGCAAGCTTCAGGCGGCGGAGGCGTTCGTTGAGTCCTTGCGGTCGGAGACGACCAGCCACCCCAGGTCCACCCCGAGGCGCTGAGCCGACCTTGTCGACCACGTCGTCCCCCGCCCTGGATCCTGCACGCGCGGCTGCGCGGCGTCGCACGTTCGCGATCATTTCGCATCCGGATGCGGGCAAGACGACCCTGACGGAGAAGTTCCTGCTGTACTCGGGTGCGATCCACCAGGCCGGGGCGGTGCGGTCAAGGAAGGTGGAGCGGACCGCGACGTCGGACTGGATGGCGTTGGAGCGGCAGCGTGGCATCTCGATCAGCTCCGCGGTGGTGCGCTTCGACCACCGTGGGGTGACGTTCAACCTGCTGGACACGCCCGGGCACCGCGACTTCTCCGAGGACACCTACCGGGTGCTGTCCGCGGTGGACGCCGCGGTGATGGTGCTGGACGCGGCCAAGGGCGTCGAACACCAGACGCGGAAACTGTTCGCGGTGTGCCGCCGGCGTGGCACGCCGCTGCTGACGTTCGTGAACAAGATGGACCGCCCGTCGCTGGATCCGCTGGCGATCCTCGACGACATCGAGGCGCAGATCGGCCTCGAACCGGTCCCGGTCACCTGGCCCGTGAAGTCCCGCGGACAGTTCCACGGGGTCGTCGACCGGCGTGATCGTGTGGTGCATCGGTTCGCCCGGACCGCCCACGGGTCCACCAAGGCCCCGGAGCGCCAGCAGCCGTGGGATGGACAGGACGACCCGGACGGAACCGTCGACGAGCAGCTGGCGTTGCTGGACGCGGTGCACGACCCGGTCGACCTCGCCGGCTTCCGGGACGGGCGATCCACGCCGGTGTTCTTCGGGTCGGCGCTGTCGAACTTCGGGGTGCGGCTGCTGCTGGACGCGCTGGTGGACCTGGCTCCCGCCCCGCAGCCGCGTGCGGACGTTGCCGGCGACCCGCGCCCGTTGGACGCCCCATTCTCGGCGTACGTGTTCAAGGTGCAGGCCAACATGGACCCGCGGCACCGCGACCGCATCGCGTTCCTCCGGATCTGCTCGGGACGGTTCGAACGAGGCATGACCGCGACCTGCGCGCGGACCGGGCAGCCGTTCGCGATGCGCTACGCCCACGAAGTATCCGGCCAGGGCCGCGCCACCGCGGACGTGGCCTGGCCCGGCGACGTGATCGGGCTGGTCAACGCCTCGGATCTGACGATCGGCGACACCCTCTACGTCGACGAACCGGTCGCGTTCCCGTCCCCGCCGACGTTCGCACCGGAGCACTTCCGCCGCATCCGCCCGACCGACCGGACCCGCTACAAGCAGTTTCGCCGCGGCCTGTCCGAGCTGGACGAGGAGGGCGTCATCCAGGTTCTGCGCGACCCCCAGCTCGGCGACCAGGCGCCGCTGCTGGCCGCGGTCGGGGTCCTGCAGTTCGACGTCACGATCTGGCGGCTCGAGCACGAGTTCGGCGCCCTGGCCGAGCTCGATGACGTCGACTACCAGCTGGCCCGCCGCACCGACCGCGCCGGCGCCAGGACCCTGCGAGACGCTCGCGCCGCCGACGTCTACCACCGCTCCGACGGCACCCCTCTCGCGCTGTTCCGCAACCGCTTCGCGCTCGAGCGGCTCGAACGCGACCTGCCCGGCCTGACCCTGGACGCCATCGTCACCCTCTGATGCGGCGGCCGGTCCGACCGGGGACCGCGCCGAGCAACCTCCACGTCGACCACCCGGTCGTTGGTGCATACCGCGGTGGGCGCTCCAGGCGACGGTCCCCGACCCCCAAGCGCGGCACGGACGCACGTGCGGGACCGGGTCAACCATCGCGCACGGCCGACGCCTCGAACAGCTGATCGGCGAGCCGACGTAAGGTCACGGTTGGTTCGACCTTGGCGTTCCAGCCGGGCGGGATCGCGTCCTCGCCCAGGTAGCCGCCGCACACCGGTCCCGGCCATCCCCGCGACCGTGTCGGTGTCCCCGCCGAGGCGGACGGCGAACTCCACCACGTCCGGCCAGGAGTCGGGACGCAGCAGAAACGCGTACAGCGCAGCCGGCACGGCATCCACCGCGAGCGCAGACGTGCCCAGCCGGCTGGCGACGGCTGTGACGTCGTCGACCGGCAGCAACGAACCGACAGCTTCCAGACGTCCCACCATCGTGTCCGTGTCGGCCCACCGGATCAGCTTCGCGATCACCGCCTGCGGATCGATCCCACCCGACGGAGCATCCAGGGCCAGTGCGACCGCGATCGCTTGCACCGCCGCAGCGTCGACCGCGTGCGGGTGACCGTGGGTGCAGCGCGCCTGCGCACGCGCCAGGCGGTCCACCTCCGTCAGGTCCCCGTGTGCGAGTAGCGCCAGCGGCGCCACCCGCATCGCTGCCCCGTCCGTCGCCGAGCCGAGCCCATCGAACGCATCGAGCACCGCCCGCTCCCACGACACGCCACGTCCGAGCTCCTCCACGAGCGCCGGGATGGTGCTGCCCCATCCGCGGTCGGGCTCGGCCCGGTACGCGTGCACGAGCGCCCGCGACAGGTGCACCGGATCCAGCCCGCCGCGTGCGACGAGACTATTGGCGACCGCGATCGTCAGCACCGTGTCGTCGGTGTGCTGCAGCCGACGGGCCCTGGCGACGTGCCGTTGGATCAACAGTCCCGATTGGTCGCCAGGCCGCGGCGGACCGCCCTCGAACGCTGCGCCCACAGCGTCGCCGACGGCACTGCCCAACAGGGCACCACGGAAGCGAGACCTCGTCGACAACGGCTGCCTCCCATCGTTCGGACATCCCGACAGCCCATCGGGTCTACCCTCACGTTAGGGTTGGGTTGTCCGAGTCCGCGAACGGCGGACCGTTCCAGCATGACCCACAGGGGGTCTCCGAGATCGACGCCACCACCCATCCTGCGCGAGTTCCGCTCGGCCTGTGCACCGACCTTTACGAGCTGCGCATGGCCGAGACCTGCCTGCTGCACGGACGGACCGCGCCGGCCACGTTCAGCCTCTACATCCGCCCCGACGCCCGCCGACCGTGGATCATGTCCGCGGGCACGTCCGCGGTCCTGGACCTGCTTGACGACTTCCGCTTCGGTCCCCACCAGATCGACTACCTCGCCTCGGACGCGGTCGGGCTCGACGACCAAGCGCTCGACTGGCTATCCGACCTCGAACTGACCGGCGAGGTGCGGACAGTTGCCGACGGCACCGTCGTCCTCGGCGACGAACCGCTCCTGGAGTTCACCGGGCCCCTGCCCGAGGCGATGCTGCTCGAGACGGCGATCATGGCGGTGGCCGGGTTCCCCACCCTGATCGCGACCAAGGCCGCACGCTGCAGGATCGTCGCCGGCGGTGCGAACCTGGCCGACTTCGGCGCACGTCGCGCCCACGGCCTCGAGGCCGGACTGGAGGCCGCCCGTGCGGCCAGCATCGGCGGAGTCGGCGCGACCTCGAACGTCGAGGCCGGACGGCGGTTCGGGATCCCGGTGGTCGGCACGATGGCGCACTCGTTCATCCAGGCCTACGAGGACGAGACTCAAGCCTTCGCCGACTTCGCCACCGACCACCCAGACAACGCCATCATGCTCGTCGACACCTACGACACTCTCGACGGCGTGCGCAACGCAGTCCGGGTCGGACGACGCCTACGCGAGCATGGCCACGAGCTAGACGGGGTGCGCCTTGACTCCGGCGACCTGAAGGAACTGTCCAAAGCGTCACGCGAACTGCTGGACGATGCCGGGTTCACCCATGCGCAGATCTTCGCCTCCGGCGGCATGGACGAGCACAAGATCCACCGCCTGCTCGAAGCCGACGCCCCGATCGATGCCTTCGGGATCGGCACGGCCCTGACCACCTCGCGCGATCACCCCGCCTTCGACATCGTCTACAAGCTCGTGGAGTACGACGGGTCGCCCCGCGCCAAGTACTCCGAGGGCAAGGTCCTGCTGCCCGGTGCCAAGCAGGTCTTCCGGCGGGGCGGCCCCGACACCGACGTGCTCGGCCGACGTGACGAGGCGCTGCCAGGCGAACAGCTGCTCCAACCGGTGTGGCGAGACGGGCAGCGGCTAACCGACGCAGACCTGTCGACCGTACGCGAGCATGCCCAAGCTCAACTGCGACAACTCCCAGCCGGATGGCGGCATCCGGACGGCCCCGACGAACCACCCAGACCTCGCGTGAGCTCCACGCTCAGCCAGCTCGCACAGCAACTCCGCGCACGAGACCTCGGATAAGACCGCTCCGTCGCGCACCGGCCGCCCCTTACGACGGCCCTGAGTGGGCGAACACCGTGTACATCGGGAGGGCGGCATCCGTCGGATTGGGTGGCGGAGGGACGCAGAGCACGGTCTCGTTCGGGCTACCGTCGGATCGCTAGCTGAGAAGGACCAGTGGTGCGTGAGCACAGGGTCGGTCAGGTCACGGTGGAGCTCGTCACCGGGGACATCGCCGGTCAGCCGGATGTCGATGCGGTGGTCAACGCCGCCAACGCGCAACTGCGGATGGGAGGGGGCGTGGCTGGTGCGATCCACCGTGCCGCTGGACCGGGTCTGGCCGAGGAGACACGGCCGTTGGCGCCCATCTCCCCGGGTGAGTGCGTCATCACGGGCGGCCACGAGCTGTCGAACGATCACGTGATCCATTGTCTTGGGCCCGTGCACGGCCGCGACGAGCCGTCAGCGAGGTTCCTGGCGGACTGTTACCGCAACGCGCTACGACTGGCTGATGAGGAGGGCCTGTCGTCGGTGGCATTCCCGGCGATCTCGACCGGGGCGTTCGGCTACCCGATGCGACCGGCCGCCGAGGCGGCGCTGGGCACGGTCCTGAAGGCCGCCGAGGAGCTGTCGTCGGTGAAGCTCGTACGGTTCGTTCTGTACTCACAGCGGGCGCTGGACGCCCACGCTGAGGTGCTCGACGAACTGGTCGGCTGAGGTGGACCCGCGAGACATCCTTTGTCAACCTCAGGCCGCAATTCGTTTTTGGAGTTCCCCCGGTTATGTCGCCATGCGCACAGAGGGGGGAACCTCATTTTGGGGTGCGGTTGCGGTTGACCTGGTGGAGGGGTCGTCGTAGGCGACGCCGCGGTTGAGGCAGGTCCATTGTTCCCGCTGGTGTCCGTCGTCTCGGAGCTGGTCGAGGCCCGACGGATCCTCACCGAGGTCGCCGACGAGGAGGCGGTCGACCTCGACGGCATCGAGGTCGGGGTGATGATCGAGGTGCCGTCCGCCGCGCTGGCCGCACGTCGGCTCGCCCCGCACGCGGACTTCTTCTCCATCGGCACCAACGACCTGCTGCAGTACCTGTTCGCCGCCGACCGGCTCAACGCCGAGGTCCCGGAGCTGCAGGACGTGTGCGCCCCGGCCGTCCTGGCCCTCATCCGCGACGTCATCGACGCGGGCCACGCGGCGGGCGCCTGGGTGGGCGTCTGCGGCGAAGCCGGCAGCGATCCGGTGGTGGCCGCGCGATGGTGGGTCTGGGCATCGACGAGCTGTCGATGACCCGCGCGGCCATCCCGGAGGTCAAGGACACGCTCCGCGGTCTCGACAGCGCCGACTGCCGCGACGCGGTTGAACATGCCATCGAGCAGGCGACCGACGGGCCCGGAGCACGCCGCATCCTGCAGCAACGGCTCGACCTCTGACCACGGCTCGCGCTGAACGTGGAAACCGAGCCGTGTGCATGCCGGGCTCGGTGGTGACAGAGTGGGTGTTTCTTCGTCAGACGGATGTGGGGTTGGAACCGAGCTGTTGGGCGGCTGCGTCGTCCAGGACCAGCAGTGCGTCCTCGTGTGCGACCCGGCTCGCGGGGATCCCCGGGTCATGGCGAACCAGCCGACGGACCGCGCCGGCCTTGTCGGCGCCCACAACCAGCCACAGTTGCTGCCGGGCGCGCACGAGGACCGGCACGGTGAGAGTCATCCGGCGGTGGCCGCGGTAGGGGCCGGTGGTCGCGACGGGCCTGTCGCTGATCTGCACGACAGGGTCGTTGGGCACCAGCGACGCGGTGTGTCCGTCCGCACCGAGGCCGAGGTGGACCAGGTCGAGGACGGGCGGATCGCCGCAGACGCGGGCCAGCTCGTCCGCGTAGCGGTTGGCCGCGACGTCCGGATCCGGATCCGTGACCGGCATGGGATGCACGTTGGTGGAAGGAACCCGGGCTGCGTCCAGCAGGTACCGCTGGAGCAGATCGAGATTGCGGTCGGGGTGCCCGCCGGGGACGATGCGCTCGTCGACCTGGAAGACGTGGATCCGCTCCCACGGCAGGTGGTGGTCGGCGAGGGCGGCGAGCATCCCGGTGGGGGTCGAACCGCCGCTGAACGCCACCGTGAAGACGTCACGCTCTGCGAGGGTGCGGGTCGCAGCAGCTGCGACATGACTGGCCGCCTGCTGCGCGCGGACCGCATCCGGGCCGAGGATCTCGTGTCTCATGACGGCAGTCATGTTCTCGGTTCTGGCGGGATGCACGTCGTGCCCGGGATCGCCGGAACGTGCGTGGTAGACGGGCTCGCGCACGGGTTCCCATCGACGCCGACGAGGTGGACACACCCGTCATCGACGTTGGTCCGCCGCAGGAAGTCGATCATGCCCTCTGAAGCCGGATGGACCGGTGCGTCCGCTCAAGCGGCGTGTTCCTCGGTGCTGTCCGGTGGCAGTGAAGGGCTGCTACCAGACGAGCCCCGCTCGGAAGCGGGGCTCGTTGGCTTGCGTCAGGCGGCGCGTGTCGCACCGCCTTGGATCGGCTCAGACCGGGGTGACCTGGCTGGCCTGCGGGCCCTTCTGGCCCTGCGTTACCGAGTACGAGACCTTCTGACCCTCTTCAAGCGTCTTGAAGCCGTGCCCCTGGATCTCAGAGAAGTGGACGAACAGGTCCTCGCCACCGGACTCTGGGGTGATGAAGCCGTAGCCCTTGTCGGCGTTGAACCACTTGACAGTTCCGTTATCCATGTCGTGATGCTTTCGTGTCGCGCGTCGGCACGGGTAGCTCCCTCAGGATGAAACGAGCGTGATGCCCCGACCGGTGCACGCGTGACGGTACTGCCTGGGGCACACCGCAGCCGTGACCGTGCGGCAGGCGCTCGCCGATCTCGGTTCTGCGTTGCCCGTGGTGGGCCCGATCAACTGGGGTGTGCGCACACGTCGACGTAGATACCCCAGGGGGTCAAGTTGTCAAACGGCGGCCTCGAGGTCGTTGTCGAGCCAGTGCTGCCAGGCTTGCTGTTCATTGTAGGGCTGCCGGTGGTGTAGGACGCCGTGGAGGATCTTGACGAGCTTGTTCGCGAGTTTCCGGCGGGCGTGTTTCGAGGTGTGTTCGGGGTCGGGGTTGTGAGCGTCGTAGAACGCTCGGGCGCCGGGTGAGCCGCTGAGCGAGCACAGGGCCCACTGCCAGGTCGCGTCGGCCAGCCGTCGGTTGCGGGCAAAGCGGGCGATCACAGCACGTCGGTTGCCGGAGGCGATCGTGACCGGAGAGGTCCCGGCGTAGTTGGCCGGGCCTTAGCATCGTCGTAGCGGGTCGGGTCGTCCCCGAACTCGCCGAGCACCCGGGCGCCGAGGATCACGCCGAGCCCTGGAACGCTGCGGATGAGATCGGCGTCCGGGTGCTGCTCAAAACGTTCGGTCAGTTCGGTCGCGACCTGGCCATCTGGTCGTTGAGCGCGGCCAGCAGTGGCACCAGCGAGCTCACGGTGGTGCTGTAGGCGTCAGCGAGCACCGGCGGGGCCTGCAGCTGCTCGGTGCGGAGTGCCTCGCGGATCTCGGCGGCGCGCTGCTCGAGGTTGCGTTGACGGCCTCCGCGACGCAGCGCGGAGACGATCTGCCGGGTGGACAGCTGCTTGCCCTGTTCTGGGCTGGGTGCCTTGATGAGCACCTGTAACGCGTCGGGGTGATGAAGCTGGTCGAACGCGTCCAGAGCTCCCGGGTAGAACTCCCGCAGCGCACTCCGCAGCTGGTTGGTATGGCGTGTCCGGGTCCAGATCAGGTTCTGATGTGTACGTGCCAGCAGCTTGATCGCCTGCGCCAGCTCGCTGTCACCGGCGATCGCCCGGTGGTTGTGCCGGTCGGTGCGGACCAGGTCGGCGAGCACCTTGGCGTCCCCAGGGTCGGATTTCGCGCCCGAGACCCCGTGGCGGTCGCGGTAGCGGTCGACCGACATTGGGTTGACCGCGTAGAGCAGATAGCCGGCGGCCTCCAGGGCCTGGACCAGCAGCCCACGGTCGATCTCCAGACCGATCACGACCTGCTCGGGTTCTTCGACGTGCTGTGCCGAGCTGGTCGTGGAGCCGTGCCACCCCCGCCACGGAATCGTCGATACGGAACTCGCTGACCGAAGCACCATCCGCGTCCAGCACGCACACGTCGTGATGGTCCTCGGCCCAATCAATCCCGACGAAGATCATCCTGCCTCCTATGTCGGTGTCCTGATCCGTCCCGCCGTGACCCCGGACGCGACCTAATGGACCAGTGCTCGCGGCACGTCACTCCAGCAGCGCTACGGGGCCCGGGACCCGGTGGGGGCACGATCTACGTTTAGGGCTGATTGAACCGTCCAAGCTCACGAAGTGCTCTCCCACCGGCCGGGACGCAGCCCCTACCTACACCTGCAGGCGAGTCGCTGCAGCGCCATTAGGCTCGGGACGATGCGCATCCGGATGAAGGTCATCTCCGAACACGACGTGGCACGCGGAGCGGTCGTTGACGAGGGGACCCACGCGGATCCCGTCGCCATCCACGGCAGCGGACCGCACTCGTTCGTCTGCGGAGCGTGCGGGGTGGTGCTCGTCGACGGGGTTCGTTTCGGCCAGGTCGAGAGCGTTGCGTTCCGGTGTGCCGCCTGCCGCGCGTTCAACGCCATCCCGCGCGTCATGGGCGGTGACGGCACGTTAGAGGCGTAGATCCCCCTCCACCGGGACCTGTGAGACCGATCGCTCGCATCAGCGCCTGCCGCAGGTACACTCATCTGCGTGACGTCGGTACGTCACGGACACGCGCGCCATAGCTGAACCGCTCACCGGCGCCGGACTCTGATCGCGATCCTCCCGATCGCTCTCTCGTACGGGCGTGTCACCCAGTGCGGCCAGCCCACCCATGCTCGGCCCCACGCCCGCGTACGGGACGTCCGTGCGCGTCTGCGGCTGGAGGCCGCGCGTCTCCGGCAGGAAGTAGATCGCTTTGAGCACCTTCATCGAACTGGGCGTGCCCCGGAACATCTCCGACGTGCTCGCCAAGGGCGGCATCACCGCCGCCTTCCCCATCCAGTCGTTGGCGATCGCGGACGCGATCGCCGGACGTGACATCTGCGGCCGCGCGCCCACCGGCTCGGGCAAGACGCTCGCGTTCGGTATCCCGCTCGCCGTCCTCGCCGACGAGGCGGCCCCGCGCCGTCCGAGCGCGCTCGTGCTCGTCCCGACGCGGGAGCTCGCCTCTCAGGTCGCCGAGGCCGTCCGGCCGCTGGCCGAGCTCCGTGGCCTGCGCACCGCGACCTTCTACGGCGGCACCCCAATCAACAAGGACCGTCAGCGCCTCGCACGTGGTGTCGACATCGCGGTCGCGTGCCCCGGTCGACTCGCGGACCTCGTGAGGCGCCGGTTCGTCGTCCTGACCGACGTGCGCCTCGCCGTGGTCGATGAGGCCGACCGTATGGCCGACATGGGCTTCCTGCCCGAGGTGAAGCGCCTGCTCGATCAGACCCACGCCCAGCGTCAGACCCTGCTGTTCTCCGCCACCCTCGACGGCGACGTCGACGTGCTGGTCAGCCGCTACCAGCGTGATCCGGTGCGCTTCGAGGTCGCCGGCTCCGACGACGACCAGGGCGACGTACAGCACCTGTTCTGGAACACGCCGGCGCACCAACGGCTGGCGGTCACGGCCGACATCGTCCGCAACGCCTCCCCGGCGATCGTGTTCACGCGCACCAAGCGCGGAGCCGACCGACTCGCCAAGCAGCTCGGCCGCCACGGCGTGTCGGCGGCGGCCATCCACGGTGACCGTTCGCAGAGGCAGCGTGAACGTGCGCTCGCGGACTTCGGCGCCCGGCGCGTCACGACCCTGGTCGCCACCGATGTGGCCGCCCGCGGCATCCACGTCGATGAGGTCGGTGTGGTGGTCCACTACGACCCTGCCGGAACCGGCAAGGACTACGTGCACCGTTCCGGCCGGACCGGGCGGGCCGGCGCGGACGGGCTCGTGGTGACGCTCGTCGCGCCGGACAAGGCACGTGATGTCCGGGCGATGCAGCGCTCCCTCGGGATGCGCCAGGACGTCGCGCCCGTGCGGATGGACGCCGTCACCGGCGGCCGACCCGTCCCGCGCGTCGCGTAGCGGGGCGACCGCCAGGAGCGGCACGGCGGCGCGCGGGACCCCCCGACCGTGCCGGGTGGCCCCGTTCTCAGCTCCACGAGCGCCCGACCTGCAACTCGGGGTCCCCGGCATCCTACGTACGATCACGTGGTGTCGACCCAACCGCGGACCGCCACGACGCGGCATCTGATCGAGGCGGCACTCGCATTAGAGCTGGACGACGACGTCGGGTCGGCGACCGCCGCCGCACCAGCCGGGATCCGCGATCCGGGCCCACGCTGAGCCGACGACCGTCGTTCGAGGCCATGCACGCGCTGACGCGCAAGTCAACCGTCCCCCGTTCAGGGTCCTGCCCGGGTGGTGACCGCTGTGACGGCTAGTAGGTGACGAGAACGTCGTCGGAACAACTGCTGGTTCCCGTTTCGCATGCCTTGAACTGGTGCGTGCCGCCGCCTTTGCTGTTCAGGTTGACGGTGGCGGCGCCGTCGTTCGCGGTCGTGCCCACGTTCGAGCCGTCCACGTCGACGTCGGCGTGTGTGGTGGTCGCCCCGTCCATGCGAGATGGACGTGCTTGGTGCCCTTCAGCTTGTAGCCGGTGGCGGTCAGCGCGATGCCCGCAGGCGGGTCGTCACTCACCGGTTCGATGACGGGCTCCGTCCCGGAGGTGAGCGGCGCCCAGGGGCGGACGTCGAGGAACGGCCCGGAAGCCGCGACCGGCGATGACGACGGCACGTCATCCAGGCGCGCGGACTGACCAAGCGCTATCCAAGCGGGATCACCCCGTCGACGCGCTCGACCTGGCCGTCCGCGAGGGCGCAACTTCGGCCTGCTGAGCCCCAACGGCGACGGCAAGACCACCACAGTGGGGATCCTCACCATACGGGTGGTCCCCAGCGCCGGCACCGCGGTGGTGGGCGGCGTCGAGGTGGTCGCTCACGCGCCCTGCGCCAGACAGGTGATCGGTGTCGTCTCCCAGGTCAACACCCGGAACGTGACCTGACCGTCTGGGCGAACCTGTACTTCCACGCTCGCTACTTCCGGATGAGCGTGCAGGACGCCCGCGCCGCAGCAGACGCATGGCTGGAGGGCTTCCGTCTCACCGCCAAGGCCGCGGTCAAGGTCGACGCGCTGTCGGGAGGCATGGCGCGCCGGCTGATGCTCGCACGCGCCACGCTGCACAGGCCCGCCGTCGTGTTCCTCGACGAGCCGACCGCCGGGCTGGACCCTCAGAGCCGTCTCGCACTGTGGGAGACATCGAAGGGCTGCACGCCAGCGGGCAGACGGTGCTCCTCACACGCACTACATGGGAGGAGGGCCGAACGGTTCTGCGAGCGCGTGGCGATCATGGACCACGGCTGGCTCCTGCGCTGACTGTTCACCGTCGTGGGGGTCCGTGCTTTCCGCCGGCGGGTCCTGGTCCGACCGCGCAGCCGTGGGACGTCTCGCCGCGGTCGTCGTCGGCGGCTTCGGCTCCGGCCGGTACGAGGTCCCGGTCGAGTTCGGGATGGAAGGCCGGTGGACGGGCAAGCTGCTGATCGCCGAGGAAGACACCGCGTCGACGGTTGCCGTGCCTGTCGGCGTGGACGTCACCCGGTGACGGAGTGGCCCGGACGTCCGGTGTCGCGCGCCACGCGATCGAAGCCTTCGCCGCGAGCGGAACGGCGCGCTGTCAGTCGCCGGCGACGAAGGAGATCCACTCGCCGTCCGGCGTGATACCGACCCGCCAGCCCGCGTAGCCGCCGAACTGGCGGAAGGCCGCGATGTCGCCGCCGCCGCCGTACAGACCGGCGTCGACGAGCTCCTGGTACTCGGCATCGGTCGGCTGGTCGGAGGCGAACGCACGCGGCCACACGATCAGGGCCGAGTACCGGTCGGCCTGCAGCTGCGTCTCGACCTTCTGGCCGTGCGGCAGCCGCAGCAGTTGGGCCAGGTACCACAGCGGGCGCTCGCCCGGCTCGTCGCGTTGCTCCAGCATCTGCCAGTAGGCCGCGGGAGAGTCGTCCTCGCCCGCCCCCAAGGAGAACGTGAACGGACGCTCGCCGCGTGTGGCCAGCACCTCGAGTCGTCCGTAGTCGCAGGCGACCGCCGCCTCGTACAGCGCTTCGCGCAGGTCGTCGGCCGCCGGTGGCAGCCCAGCATCGGGTGGCAGATCGGCCGGCATCACCGCCGCCGAGCAGTCGGCGTCATCGGGCCGGGCCTGCTGCCGGGCGTCGGAACCGTCGCCGTCGAGCGTGTAGGTCCACAGCGCCACGTCCGGGCGGTCGTCGGTGACGATGCTCCCCGCGACCAGCAGGGAGTGCCCGTCCAGCTGCGCCGTCGTGGTCAGCCGGCCGGGGGAGTCGAAGGTCCCGTCGCCGTCGAGCCGCAGCCACGCGCCGTCCGCGCGCCGCTGCCACGCCGCCGGGTGCGTGGGCTCCGTGCCGCCGGGGAAGTGCTCCCCGACCGCGACGATCGCGCCGTCCACGACACCCGCCCCGAGCACCGCCTGCTGTCCCGGACCGCCGATCCCATCCGCATGGACGCGCTGCCAGTTCACCCCGTCGTCGGAGGCCCACACCGCCCCGTCCACCTCGTCCTTACCGTGGACGGTGCCCAGCGCCAGCAGCCGTTCCCCGTCGATCACCAGCGCGGTGGGGCGGTTCGGGTTCGGCTGGTACACGCCGGGGGTCGGCGGCGTCAGCTCCCAGGTCAGGCCGTCGTCGGAGTGGGCGAAGCCCAAGCCGTCGCCGGCGTGCGCGATCGCGACGTAGCGGCCCGCGAACCGGGTGAGTGCATCGAACGTGATCGGTAGTTCCCCATCGAAGGTGGGCCCGAGGCCGCCCTGCTGCCATTCGCCGTCGAGGCCGTCGGCGCGGTAGGCGACCGGCTGGACCCCACCATCGGCGTCGATCGATCCGAGCACGACGACGGCGCCGTCACCGGACGACACAACTTCCTCCAAGGCGGTGAGCGGACTGACGGCTGGCCGGCCGCCAGTGGGGACGGGCAGGTCGATGCGGGTCCAGACCGCCCCGTCCTCCGACGTCCAGGCCTTCGGCAGGCCGTCGACCTGTCCGACGGCGACGAACGCCTCCGCGACGGTGGTGACGTCGCCGATCGTGCACGACGCCTCCCCGCAGAGGTCGACGGCGACCCGCTCCCAGCGGTCCAGCTGCGCGGCGCGCCAGATGGCGGCCTGGTCGCCGTGCTCGCCGTCGCCCCCCACCGCGACCGCGACCCCGTTGGTCACCGCGAGTCCCGTGATGACCTGCTCGCCGGGACCGCCGAACAGCCCCTGGGGGTCGGGGACCCGCCGCCAGGTCCCCGTCGGCACCTCCGCACCGTCCCCGCCCGGGGACGGGCTCGTGTCGGCGAACGGCGGCTGGTCGATGATCACCCCCCGGTCGAGCAGCCGGGGCACCACCACCACCGTGGCGACCGCGGCCGCGGCGGTCGCGACTGCGACCGCCGCCAGCACCCACCGACGTCTCGGCCGGGTGGCGATGCGGGCGTACAGCCGGTCGCGGTCGACCGCGTCGACCTGCTCCAGCAGCGCGGTGCTCGCTCGCCGCATGCGCTCGTCCAGATTCATCGCGCATCCTCCTCGGGGCTGCTCAGCTCCACTTGCAGCCGGCGGGCCAGCGCCCGGCGTCCCCGGTGCAGGTGCGCCTTGGCGGTGCCCTCGGCACAGCTCATGGCGGCCGCCAGTTCCGAGATCGGCAGGTCGTGGACGTAGTGCAGGATCAGCGCCTCGGCCTGGCGGTTGGGCAGGCGGCGCACCTCGGCCCACACCACGTCATCGTGCTCGGATGCGACGCTGGCGGCGTCGTGGCGCATGCCGCGCAGCCGCAGCATCGCCCGCGCCTCAGCCCCCAGCCGTCGGAACCGTGACGCGGCCAGGTTCGCGGCGACCGTCCGCAGCCACGCCGCGGGCCGCTCGTAACGGCCGACCCGGTCCCAGTCCCGGTAGGCGCGCGCGAACGCCTCCTGCAGCAGTTCCTCGGCGACCCACCGGTCGCCGGTGCGTGCCAGCAGCAACGCGTAGGTGCTGCGGAACTCGGCGTCGTAGAAGCGCCGGAAGGAACTCTCGTGGGTCTCCTCGGCCACGTCCCCCGTCGCCCCCGCAGTCCGTCGTCGGCCGACCGCTCCCGCCGTGGCCATGCATCCTCCCCCAGGCCGCACTGCAAGGAGAACGCACGACGCGGGGCGTGGGTTGACACGGGTTCACGTCCGGCGAGGGGCGAGAGGCACCAGGTCCATCTGGACGGCGGCCCAACCTGGCACAGCAGCTACGGGCGGTTGGTAGCAGATCAACAGCACGACACGGACTTCCTGAAGTCGCCGCTGGTCACGAACGGCGTGACGTCACGGGTGCGACGGCCCCCGTTGAGACCGGCGCGTGGCCAGCCATACGACCGATCCGCTCACCAGCAGGATCACCCCGCCGACGACCGCAACGAGGGGCAGGGCAAAGGCCAGCAGGGCGCACAACGCGACACCGAGTGCAGCGAGCCACCTCGGCCAGCGCCGCTCGGCCGAGGACAGCGTCCACGCCGAGGCGTTGGCGAGCGCGTAGTAGGTCAGGACGGCAAAGGAGCTGAATCCGATGGCGCCCCGCAGGTCCGCGACGAGGACGATCGCGGACACGAGCACCGCGGCGGACACCTCGGCTCGGTGGGGAGTCCGGTGGGTGCGGTGGACCGCGTCGAGATAGCCCGGGAGCTCTCGGCGGCGGGCCATGGACAGACTGGTGCGGCTCACCCCGGCCAGCAGCGAGAGCAGCACACCGGCCGACGCGACCGCGGCGCCGACCCTCACGATGGGTGCGGCTGGCGCCCAGCGGCCCGCCTCCACGGCGGCGGCCAGGGGGGCGGGCGCCTCGGCGAGGGTGTCCGGTCCGACGGTCAGCAGGGCGGAGCCGAGCACGATCGCGTAGACGGCAACGACGATCCCGAGCGCGATCGGGATGGCCTTGGGGATGGTGGTTTCGGGGTCGTGGACCTCCTCGCCGAGGGTGGCCAGCCGCGCGTAGCCGGCGAACGCGAAGAACAGCAGGCCGCCGGACCGCAGCACGCCCCAGACGCCGCCACCAGCCGCGGTGTCGAGATTGTCGACCGACGCTTGACCGCCGAGCAGTGTTGCGGCGACGACCACGGCAAGGGCAGCGAGCACGATCGTGACGATGATCCGCGTCAGACCGGCGGTCTTCTCCACACCGCGGTAGTTGACCGCGGTCATCACGACGACCGCGACGATGCCGATGGGCCGGGCTAGGTCGGCGTGGACGTAGGCGCCGAAGGTCAGCGCCACGGCGGCCAGGCTGGCGGTCTTGCCGACGACGAAGCTCCAGCCGGCGACGAAGCCCCAGTGGTTCCCGAGGCGCTCACGGGCGTAGACGTAGGTGCCGCCGGACTCGGGGTAGAGGGCCGCCAGCTGGGCCGAGGAGGTGGCGTTCGCGTAGGCCACGAGTGCGGCGAGGGCGAGGCCGGCCAGCATCCACGTTCCCGCGGCGGTCGCGGCGGGGCCGGGCGCGGCGAACACCCCCGCGCCGATCATCGCGCCGAGGCCGATGGTGACCGCGTCGGCGGTGGTCAGGCGGCGAGCGAGCTGCTGTGATCGGCGTGTCGTCATGCTGGATGCTCGTCCAGTGTGACGCGGCGTCAGCCGATCGACACAACGAGACGACGCCCGGGACCGCGGCGCCTTCCCGGCTCAGCTCTCAACGAGGCGACGGATGGGCGCCGCCCGGCCCCGGATCGGGCTCAGGATCGGCGCTGGCGTGTGGGGGTGGATCTGCGCGGGGCTCGTTGTCGGAGCCGCCACCCGGGTGGGGATCAGGCGGGCCCATCCGATTCCGGCTGTCGTCGCGCGCCGGCTCCGAGGATCCACTGTCATCTGGCGCCGGCTCGGACACCGACCCGGGTGGTGCGCCGGGCTGGGAGATCGGTGCGGGACCCGAGGACGGTGCCGTCCCCGACGTCGAGCCGGGATCCGAGGACGGTGTCCCCGACGTCGAGCCGGGATCCGCGGACGGTGCCGTCCCAGACGTCGTCGCGCCGGACGGAGCCGTCGTCCCGCCCGCACCGGCTCGGCTGGTCTCGATGCCGCTCGACGTCGAGGACAGGGTGTCACCCACCGTCGGGCGATCCTGCTGGTCGGCGGGGTGAGACGCCGTCTCTGCGGTGTCGCGGTCGGCCTCGAGGAAGGTGTGGATCTCGGCGGCCGCGGGACGACCATCCATGCGTGTCGAGGGCACATCGGCGACGGCCGGTGGGACGTCGCCGACCCCGGCGGTCCGGGGCGCCGCGGTGCGCTGGGGCAAAAGCCCCGCCCCGAGCGTGGCGGTCGCGATCGCGGCCACCGCGACGCCGGCCGTGGCGCTGCTGTTGGCGAACGCGGGCCGCGCGACGTGGCTGATGTTGCGCAACAGCGGGACGCCCGACAACCACGCCAGCGGCCCGGCGACGCGCTGAAGCCTGGGGATCGACAGACTCAGGAAGGCACGGACGACATCGGGGTCGAAGTGGGTACCGGCGCACCGCGTCAGCTCTTCGCGGGCGGCTGCCATCCCCATCGGCGCGCGGTACGGCCGGTGGCCGGTCATCGTCTCGAACGCGTCTGCGACCGACACGACGCGGGCGGCGAGTGAGATCTCCTGCCCGGCGAGACCGCGCGGGTAGCCGCCGCCGTTGAAGTGCTCGTGGTGCTGGCGGATCGCCTGGCCCCATTCACCCAGCCAGGGCAGTAACCCCGCGGCGATGTCGGCACCGTGGTCGGGATGGCGGCGGATCACCTCCCATTCCTTGTCGTCCGGCTCCCCGTCCTTGTTCAGCGTCTGGGCGGGGACCGCCAGCTTTCCGATGTCGTGCAGCAGCGCGGCCCAGCGCAGCCGGTCGAGGTCGCCACCGTCGATGCCGAGCTCCCGGCCGAGCACCTCGGCATAGGCCCGGACCCGTTCGGAGTGCCCGCGGGTGCTGCGGTCGTGGCTGCTGAGGTTCGCCATCAGCGCCAGGATGGTCGCCGCCGCGGGGTTGGCCCCATCACCGCCGTCCGTGGAGTCCGCGGCGGAGTCCGCGGCCAGGGCGCGGAGCTGGCGTACCCCTCCCGAGCGCAGTGCCAGGCGGAAGCGGTCCGGGGCTTCTCCGGGGAACAGCAGCGACAGGTCGAGCAGGTAGGACAGGGGGAGCAGGCGACGTGCCAGCCGTTCGACGAGCCACAACGCTGCCAACGCGGTGGCTGCCAGCGCCAACCAGGCCAGGACGACCCCGAAGATCGTCGTCGGCCGAGGCAGGAGCCCCGCCAGGGTCCACGACGTGAACACGGCGACCACAACCGGCCCGACCAGCACGGCGGCACGCAGAAGTCTGGCGGCGACGGGACGTCGCCGCCAGCGGTTGGTGGGAGCAGGCCCCGTCGTACCCCTCCGGGTCGTTGTCAACAGGATACGTCATCGTCCCCGCTTGTGTAGCCGCAACGACGGAGAGTTTTCGACGGTCGGGTGGCGCTCAGCCCGACGGTGCCTCTGATGGACGCCGGTCATGAGCGTCGGGGACGTCGACGCCAGGCGCTTCTGGCCGTGGGAGCCGGCACAGCGCGATCAGGTCCAGGCTGGCGTCGAGTGCATCCTCACGGAGCTCGAACCACGACGCATCGACGCGGTGCACCAGTCGACGAACGCCTGCCGGCCACGACTCGGGTGGGCTGCCCGCCAGCACATGTGGGACGGCGTCGCGGAGCATCCGGTCGGCCGTCCGCAGCAACGTGCCGTGGTGGACGCCGAGCAGGCATCCGACGTGGAAACCGGCTTCGGTCAGCGTCGCCCGCAGCTCATCGGCCGTGAACTCGCGGACGTGGAAGGGATTGATGGGCGTGTCGGACCCCGGTGTGAACGTCAGCCGGTTGGGGGTCGAGACGACCAGCTCACCGCCCGGCCGCAGCACGCGGCACAGGCTGGCGAGGAACGCCTCGACGTCCCAGACGTGCTCGATGACCTGGAGGGATACGACCAGGTCGAAGCTGTCGTCGGGTAGCGGCAGGTCGCTGAGTTCTGCCTCGACCGCCTCCACCTGCGGGTAGCGGCGGGCGACGTGGGGTGCGACCTGCGGGTCGACGTCGACGGCGACGACCCGAGCCGCCCCGGCTGCGGCGAGCGCCGCAGCGCCGTATCCCTCGCCGCAGCCGGCGTCCAGGACGGTCAGGCCGGGTGCCTTGGCGGCCGCCAGCCGGTAGGCGACGATGTGCCGCTCGAACCAGTACCGCTCATCTGCCACGTCGGGGACGGTGCGTTCGCCGGTCAAGGTCAGCAGGGACAAGGTGGTGGTCATGGCCGTCCTCGTGGGTCTGTCCGGGATTTGACGGTCCCGTGGCGCGAACGGTAGCAAGCGTGGTACGCCCGAGCCCGAACCGGCTCGTGAGTGCCCACACGCGGCCGCAGCAAGCGCTCATCGCTGGCGACGCAAGTAGCGTCAGCCATCTCCGGTGAGGAAGGGATGTCGGTGAAGGTCATCGTCGCGGTCAAGCGGGTCCCCGACACCGCCGGCGAGAAGCCGCTCGACCCCGAGGACCGCACCCTCGACCGGGACGCGGTCGACTCGGTGCTGTGCCCGATGAACGAGTACTCCATCGAGGAGGCGGTCCGCCTGAAGGAGCGGCACGGGGCCGAGCTGCGGGCCCTGCTGATGGGACCTGACAACGCCCAGTCGGTGATCCGCAAGGCGCTGTCGTACGGGCTCGACTCGGCCGTCCACATCAGCGATGCGGCCATCGCGGGATCCGACGCCATCGCCACCGCGAGGGTGATCGCCGCAGCGCTCCGCCACGAGGAGTTCGACCTCGTGCTGATGGGCGCCCAGGCCACCGATGCGCGCACCTCGATCGTCCCGGCTGCGGTCGCGGAGCTGTTGGGCCTCCCGGCGCTCACCTACGCCCGCAAGCTCGAGGTCGACGGCGACTCGGTGGTGGTCCACCGCGAGAGCGACGAAGGGTGGGACGTCGTGCGGTCCACGCTCCCGGCCGTGGTGTCGGTCGTGGAGGCGATCAACGAGCCGCGCTACCCGTCGTTCAAGGGGATCATGGCGGCCAAGTCCAAGCCCGTCGACGTGCGGTCGCTGGCGGACGTCGACGTCCCGCCCTCCGAGGTCGGGTTGTCCAACGCATGGGCGGAGATCCTCGACTTCGCACCCCGCCCCCCCAAGGAGGCCGGGAAGAAGGTCGAGGATGACGGCAGCGGGGAGGTTGGCGCGAAGGCGCTCGCTGAGTGGCTCGTCGAGCACAAGATCATCTGAGAGCGTCGCAGCACCCAAGGAGCCGGTCGCGTGAGCGACGCTCCGCAGGAGCGGCGCGAGAGGAGCTGTCTTCGGGCTCCTAAGACCGCGACGGAGGTGTGCCCGTGAGCGACGCTCCGCAGGAGCGGCGCGAGAGGAGCTGTCTTCGGGCTCCTAAGACCGCGACGGAGGTGTGCCCGTGAGCGAGCTGCTGGTCCTCATCGACCACGACCAGGGCAGGACACGCAAGGTCTCGACCCAGATGCTCACCAAGGCGCGAGAGCTGGCAACCCAGGCCGGTGACACGGTCGCCGCGATCGCCGTGGGCCCCGGCGCATCCGCAACCGCAGAAACGGCCGGGACGTTCGGAGCCGACCGGGTCTACGCGTGGGATTCGGCCGACGCCACCGCGTACGTCACCCTCCCCATGGTGGAGGCGGTGCAACAGGTTCTCCGGGGATCGGATGCACGCCGGGTGCTGTTCCCCTCCGCCAACTTCTACAAGGACGTCGCGGCCCGCCTGGCGGTCCGCCTCGAAGCCGGCGTCATCACCGACGCGTCCGACCTCGAGCTCGTCGACGGTGACCTGAACGTGGTCAAGGACGTGTTCGGCGGCGCGACCATCACCCGCTCGCACGTCCGCGGCGATCGCATCGCGCTGATCGGCGTGAAGCCGAACGCGTTCGTGGCCGAGGCACGCGGGGACGGCCCCGCGGAGGTCGTTCCGCTCGACGTCGCCCTGTCCGACGACGCGAAACGGTCCCGGGTGGTGGAGGCGGTCACCCAGGCCGAGGGCGGCCGGCCGGACGTCGGCGAGGCCTCGACCGTCGTCGCTGGCGGGCGCGGGCTCGGCGACGCATCGGGCTTCGAGCTGATCGGCCGGCTCGCCGACACCCTCGGCGCCGGGGTCGGCGCGTCCCGTGCCGCGGCCGACGCCGGGTGGATCGCACACCGCCACCAGATCGGGCAGACGGGAAAGACCATCTCCCCGCAGCTGTACATCGGCTGTGGGATCTCCGGGGCGATCCAGCACCGGGCCGGGATGCAGACCGCACAGCTGATCGTCGCGATCAACAAGGACCCTGAGGCGCCCATCTTCCAGATCGCTGACTTCGGTGTGGTCGGTGACCTGTACCAGGTCGTGCCCAAGCTGATCGAGGAGATCGAGGCGCGCAAGGGCTGACAGCCGGCCGGCCGCGTCGCCGCGGACGCTCCCCAGCGCCGCAGGTGCTGCCGGTAGGCTGGCGCGCTCGATCGGGAGGGATCGGTGTGGTCGCGACCTGGGACCGCCGCACCCCGGCGGAACGCGACCGTGTGCGCGCGATGGTCCTGGGCGGGTGGATCCCGGCGGTCACCTCGTTCAGCCCGTTCTGGGCCAGCTACCTCGACCGCGTCGGGGTCGATCCCGCCCGGGTGCGTTCCGGCGCCGACCTCGAGACGATCCCCCCCGTCCGTGAGGCCAACGTGGTGGGCGCGGGAGGGCCAGGCAGCCCGGCCCTGGTCCTGCGACCCACCGAGAAGCAGGTCAAGGCGGGCGCGACGTTCGGGACGCTGCTGCAGGTCGCCCGGGGCATCCGCCGGCGCGGCGCAGCCGGCAAGCGGACGGCACTGCTGACCGAGTACAAGCCGATCCACCTGCACCCCGCCGGACGCGACGGTCAGCTGACGATCGCCTACACGCGGACCGACCTCGACCGCCTGCACCGCACCGGCGCGCGGGCGGCGCAGGTCCTGGGCCTCAGCAGCGACGACTACCTGGTCTCGGCGGTCCCGGCCGACGGGACCCTGCGGTTCTGGGGCCTGTACCACCTGGCGTTGGGCTCGTCGCTGCTGGCCGTGCACGCCCGTGGGCACGGCCGCCCCGTGGACGACACCGTCTGGGCGTTCCGCCGCGTGCCCGCCACGGCCGTCGCGGTCCCGACCGCCGACGCGGTGGCGCTCGCGGCGGTGGCCGCCGGCAGCGGGGCGGACCTCGGCGAGGTCCGCATGGTCGTCGTGGTGGGCGTGCCCCCCGACGACGAGCGGCGCCATGCGGTGGCCGACGCGTGGCGCGCCGCCGGGAGCGCCCCGACGGTGCGGGTACTGGCCCTGTGGGCCCCGGCGGGGGGCCGATCGCTGTGGGCCGAGTGCGCCGACGCGGGCCGAGCCACGGGACTGCACACGTACCCGGATCTGGAGGTCCTGGAGGTCCTCGACCCTGCGACCGGCCGCACCAGCGACGGCGCCGGCGACCTGACCTACACCTCGGCCGGCTGGCACGGCACCGGCCTGATCCGCTACCGGACCGGGGACCGGGTCGCCGGCCTCGACGACACCGTCTGCTCCGGGTGTGGCCGCACCGTCCCGCGGGTGCTGGGCCCCGTGACCGAGGCGGCATGGGAGCCGCGCCTGGCGACCCCCGCAGGGTCCGAACGCATCGACGTCCGCGGAGCGGGTGCCGTCCTGGCCGGCGACGAACGCGTGGACGCCTGGCAGGTCGAGCTGCGCGGACCGACCGCGCGCCGGACCGGTGACGCCTACGTCGTTCACCTCTCGACATCGATGCAGCCGCAAGCGCTGGTGGATATCGACCGGCGGCTCACCGACGCGGTCGGGCACTCCCCGCTGCAGTTGCTCATCAACGACTCCGCCGACGTGAACGCGGCCGTGGCGACCCACGGCCTGCTCGTCGACAGCCGTCCGCGGATGCCGACAGGACAACCGTGATCCGACCTGTCGTCATCGCGATCGCCGTGCTGGCGTCCGCCGCGGCGCTCCTCGTGCCGGGCACCCCCGCCGGCGGGGCCGCGCCGGCGGACGTCTCCCGCTTCTTCGGTGGACCGGGCACGGGCCGCATCGAGACCTCGGTGGCGCTATCGCGAGCGGCGTTCCCCGCCGGCGCCCCGGCGGTCGTGGTGGCGTTCGGCTTCGACTTCCCCGACGCGCTGGCGGCCGCGCCCCTGGCGTCGGCGGCAGGCGGACCGGTTCTCCTCAACCTCCGTGAGCGCCTGCACGGCTCGGTCCGTGAGGAGGTGCAGCGCCTGGGGGCCCGCCGGGCCTTCCTGATGGGCGGGTCGGCGGTGCAGTCAGAGACGGTCCGATCCGAGCTGCAGGCCATGGGCGTGGAGGTCGAACGGGTCGCCGGCCCCGAACGGATGACCACCGCAGCGCAGGCTGCCCGGCGCGCCGTGGACCTGTGGCGGTCCGCGGGGATACCGGCCGGCCAGCGGGTCCTGGTGGCGCTGGGCGCGCATCCCGATCCGTCCCGTGCCTGGCCGGACGCGCTCGCAGCCGGAGGCCTGGCTGGGCACGCCCGCTGGCCGCTGCTGTTGACCGACCGCGACCGGGTGCCCGAGGTCACCAACGCGACCTTGCGCGACCTCGGCGCCGAGCACGCCACCGTGGTGGGGGGGACGGCCGCCATCCCCGAGACCACCGAGGGACAGCTGGACGCGCCCCGCCGCGACCGCATCGCCGGGCCCAACCGGTTCGCGACCTCCACCGCCCTCGCCGACATCGCGGTCACACACGGTGCCCGCCGCGCCACCGTCGTGGCGGCCACCGGGGGCAACTTCCCCGACGGGCTGGCTGCCGGACCCACCGCGGTGTCGCTCGGGGGGTTGCTCGTGCTGGTCGGTGGCGACGACCTGGTCGACTCGGCCGACACCAAGGCCTGGGCCGAGGCGCACCGCGGGGCGATCCAGCGTGTCCGCGTGGCAGGAGGGCCGGCCGCGGTCGCCGACGAGGTTCTGGGCCAGATCGGGTTCGCGCTGGTCGACCTGGCGCTGGGCCTGCACCAGGTCGGGAGCGGCTTCGAGTTCCCCACCCACGTCACCGGCGCGCCCGGCGACGACCGGATCTACGTCACCGAGCGTGCCGGGCGGATCCGCTTCCTCGACGGCAGCGTCTTCCTGGATATCCGCGGACTGGTCTCGAGCGCCGGCCAGGAACAGGGCCTGCTCGGCCTGGCGTTCGACCCCGCGTACGCCAACACCGGCCGGTACTTCGTGCACTACACCGACAGCGCCGGTGACACCGTGGTCGCCGAGTACAACCGCGACGGCAGAACCCCACGGACCCTGTTCCGCTGGGACCAGCCCGCCACCAACCACAACGGCGGATCGCTGGAGTTCGGGCCCGACGGCGCGTTGTACCTGGCGCTGGGAGACGGCGGCGGGAGCGGCGACGCCTACGACAACGCCCAGCGGCCGGAGACGCCGCTGGGCGCGATCGTGCGCTTGGATGCCGCCAGCGGAGACTGGCGGACCTGGATGTACGGGCTGCGCAACCCCTACCGCTTCTCGTTCGACCCGCCCGACGGCACGGTCGTGATCGGAGACGTGGGGCAAGCCCGCTACGAGGAGATCGACGTGGTCGCCTGGGACGCCACCGGGACGAACTTCGGGTGGCCGTGCCGGGAAGGCGCGCACGGCTTCGACCCCGACCGTGCCGGCTGCCCGGCGAGCGGCCTGACCGACCCGGTGTTCGAGTACCCGCTCAACGGGACCTGTGCGGTGATCGGCGGGGTGGTGTACCGCGGGTCGGCGATCCCCGAGCTGCGTGGCCAGTACGTCTACGGCGACTTCTGCGCCGGTTGGATCCGCGGGTTCCACGAACGCCACGGCGCCGTCACCGACGAGCGCCACTGGATGGACACGGCCGCGCGGGTCACCAGCTTCGGGCGTGACAACGCCGGCGAGGTGTACGTCACTCTCGCCGACGGGACCGTCCGCCGGGTGGTGCGCGCCTCGTAGGGACGACCACAGCGTCGGGGCCGGCCAGCGAGGGTCGTCGGCCGTACCATCGGGAAACGTTCCCGCGTCGAAGAAACCTGTCGTGATCTACCTCGACCACGCCGCCACCACCGTCCCGCGCCCCGAGGCCCGGGCGGCGCTGGCGCGGTGGCTGGATCCCGACGCCAGGCTCGGGAACGCCTCGTCGGCGCACACTGCCGGGCAGGCAGCCCGCGTCGCGGTCGAGGAGGCCCGCGAACGCATCGCCCAGGTGCTCGGCGCATCACCGGCCGACATCGTGTTCACCTCCGGCGGGACCGAGGCCGACAACCTGGCCGTCAAGGGCCTGGCCTGGGCCGGGGCGCAGGCCGGACGGCGACACCTGGTGGTGTCGGCTGTCGAGCATCCCGCCGTGCTCGATTCGGCGCGCTGGCTGGCGGCCGGGCAGGGGTTCACCCTCACGGAGGTCGCCCCGCAGCGCGACGGCCGGGTGGATGTCGAGCAGGTCCTGGCGGCCGTCCGCGACGACACCGCGGTGGTCGCGGTCATGGCCGCCAACAACGAGCTCGGGTCCGTCAACGACGTCGCGACGCTGGGGACGGCGCTCCGCGACCGCGGCGTGCGGCTGCACGTCGATGCGGTGCAGGCGTTCGCGACCTGCCAGGTGGACGTGGCGGCCTGGCCGGTCGACGGGCTGGCGCTCTCGGCCCACAAGTTCGGCGGTCCGGGCGGGGTCGGTGTGGCCTACCTGCGCCGGGGGGTGCCGGTGGTCCCCGTGCTGCACGGCGGCGGCCAGGACCGCGGAGTGCGGTCGGGGACGTTCGCGGCGGCGCTCGACGCCGCCTGCGCCGCGGCGGTGACGGCCGCCGCGGCGGACCGGGTCGCCGTCCACGAACGCCTGATGGCGTTGAGCGCGCGGTTGGCCCACGGGTTGCTGGCGATCACCGGGGTGCGCCGTAACGGACCGGCGGATCCGGCGTGCCGGCTGTCGTCGCACGTGCACGTGTCGATCGAGGGTGTCGACGGCGAAGCGCTGCTGTTCGCGCTCGACCGGGCCGGCGTGTGCGCCTCGACCGGCTCAGCGTGTCACTCGGGCGCCAACCGCGCCAGCCACGTCCTGGTGGCCACGGGGCTCGACGACCTGGCGTCGCTGCGACTCTCGCTGGGTTGGACCACCACAGAAGACGACGTCGACGCGGCGCTGTCGATCATCGCCGACGCGGTGGCGCACCTGCGCGCCGCCGGCGGGGGAGGGCTGTCATGAACGTCCTCGTCGCGATGAGCGGCGGCGTCGACTCGTCCGTGGCTGCTGCCCTGCTGGTGGAGGAGGGCCACGACGTCACCGGCGTGCACCTCAAGCTCGCCGACGTGCCCGCCGACCGCCAGGTTCCCGGCCACGGGTGCTGCACGCTCGACGATGCTCAGGACGCCCGTCGGGTCGCCCAGCAGCTTGGCATCCCCTTCTACGTGTGGGATCTGCAGGATCTGTTCGTCCGTGAGGTGCAGGACCCGTTCGCAAGCGCCTACGCGGCGGGGTGCACACCCAACCCGTGCATCTCGTGCAACCGCAACGTGAAGTACGCGGCACTCCTGGGGCGTGCCACCGCGCTGGGGTTCGATGCGATGGCCACGGGCCACCACGTCCGGCTGCGCCGCGATGGGGCGGGGCGGAGCCGGCTACTGCGGGCTGCCGACCGGGCCAAGGACCAGACCTACGTCCTGTACGTCGCGACCTTCGACCAGCTGGCCCGGTCGCGGTTCCCCGTCGGGGAGCTGACCAAGGATCAGGTCCGGGCCGCCGCGGAGACGCGCGGCTTGCGGGTGGCGTCGAAGCCGGAGTCCTACGACCTGTGCTTCGTCCCCGACGGCGACACCGCCGGGTACCTGCGTGCGCGTCTCCCGGTCGTCCCCGGGCCGGTGCTGGATCTCGACGGCACGGTGCTCGGGGAGCACGAGGGGATCTGGCGGTACACGGTCGGTCAGCGCCGCGGGCTCGGGCTGAACAGCCACGAGCGCCACTACGTCGTCGCCCTGGACCGCACCCGCAACGCCGTGGTTGTCGGCCCCCGGGAGGCGTTGGCCTGCCCGATGGTGGACCTGGCGACGGTCAACTGGGTGCGTGGTTCACCGCCGCTGGGGCCGGTGACGGCACAGCTTCGGGCTCACGGCGAGCCTGTGGCCGCGGCGCTCACCGCCCACGACGGCGGGTACCGCGTGACGTTCGACGAGCCGGTCGAGGCCGTGGCGGCGGGGCAAGCCTGCGTGCTCTACGACGGTGACGAGTGTCTGGGCGGCGGCACCATCGTCGCGGCCGACCGTGGTCCAGCGGTGAGCGCCGCCGCGCGCTGACGGGGCCTTTGACGTGGGCGACTACCATGCCGCCGTCATCGACAAGGACCGTGCGTGGCCCGCGTCTACCTGACGGACCTGGAGATCATCCGGCGGTACTCGGTCGCGACCCGCGGCGAGAGCGCTGACCTCGATGAGGTCGTGGACGCGCTCCGAGCGGACCTGGAAGCGCTGACCGCCCAGACCCGACCCGAACCGACCGAGGTCCTCCCCAAGCGCACCGCGGCGGACACGCCCTGGTTGTTCCATCCAGCCGTGGAGCCGGCTGATGGTGGGGAGCAGATCACGCGCGGGCCGGCGGTGGAACCGGCGGAGAAGATCACGCCCGCGCCGGCGGTGGAACCGGCGGAGAAGATCACGCCCGCGCCGGCGGTGGAACCGGCGGAGGAGATCACTCCCGAGCCGGCGGTGGAACCGGAGGACACTGCAGAAGAGCTCGCCATGGCGGTCGTGGAGGACGCAGTCGCGGGGGGCGAGGAGGGACAGGTGCAACAGCCTGGGGATGAACAGCGGGTGCCGGGGACCGGCGACGAACCGACCCAGCACGGGGAAGAAGAAGCTGAGCGCGCCGAGGAGCAGCGCATCGAGGAGGGCGAGGAGCGCGTCGAGGAGTCGGCTGCCGAGCCGGCCGGGACGGCTTCCGAGCTGGGGCCGAGGAAGCGCGCGAAAAAAGCCACGGCGCAGCCGGCGAAGAAGGCGGCGAAGAAGGCAGCCAGCCGCCCGGCCAAGAGGGTGGGCAAGAGGACCACGAAGACGGCCACCACCCGCCGGGCGAAGAAGGCGGCGAAGAAGGCGGCCAAGAAGGCCGTCGCGGGCCCGGCGAAGAAGGCGGCGAAGGCGCCCGCCAAGAAGGCGGCCGAGAAGGCGGCCAAGAAGGCGCCCGCGAAGAAGGCAACCAAGAAGGCAACCAAGAAGGCAACCAAGAAGGCGACCAAGAAGGCGACGAAGAAGTCCGCGAAGAAGTCCACCCGGCGCCGGCCCGGCTGAGCCGGTGGCGGCCGTCCCCGACAGGTTGGACGCGGCCCGGCAGCGCCACGACGAGCTGTCTCGGACACTGCACGAATCGAACTACCGCTACCACGTCCTGTCCGATCCGCCGATGTCGGACGCCGAGTACGACGCGCTGCTCCGCGAACTCATCCAGCTCGAGGACGCCTACCCGGCGCTACGGACCGCCGTCTCACCGACGCAGCAGGTCGGCGCCCCACGCAGCACCGCGTTCCCCGAGCACCGCCACCTGGAACCGATGCTCTCGCTCGACAACGTCTTCGACCGCGAGGAGCTGGCCGCCTGGGAACGCCGGGTCGAGCGCTCCCTGGCCCTGGTCCCCCGGTACGTGTGCGAGCTGAAAGTGGACGGCGTCGCGATCTCGTTGACCTACCGGCGCGGTGTCCTGGCGGTCGCCGCCACCCGCGGTGACGGCGTCACCGGCGAGGACGTCACCCCGCAGGTGCGGACGATCCGCAACGTCCCGTACCGGCTGGCGACCCCCGACCCGCCCGAGGTGGTCGAGGTCCGCGGCGAGGTGTGCTTCCCGGTCGACGAGTTCGAGGCGATGAACGCCGAGCGCATCGAGCGTGGCGAGGCCGCGTTCGCCAACCCGCGGAACGCCGCGTCGGGGGCGCTGCGTCAGAAGGATCCTCGCATCACCGCCACGCGACCACTGGAGGTCGTGTGTCACGGGCTGGGCGCATCCGAGGGCATCGCTTTCACCGCTCACAGCGAGTCGCTGGCGTGGCTCCGCGGCGTCGGCCTGACCGTCGCGGACGAGACCGAGGTGGTCGCCGACCTCGATCAGATCATGGACTACGTCAAGCGGTGGACCGGGCAGCGCCACGCGCCCCGCTACGAGATCGACGGCGTGGTGGTCAAGATCGATGCGTTCGCCGACCGTGCGGAGCTGGGGACCACCGCCCGCGCACCCCGATGGGCGGTGGCCTACAAGCTGCCTCCGGTCGAGAAGGAGACGCAGCTGCGCGGCATCCAGGTCAACGTCGGCCGCACCGGGAAGGTCACCCCCTTCGCGGTCCTCGAACCCGTGTCGGTCGGCGGGGTCACCGTGGCGATGGCCACCCTGCACAACGACGACCAGGTCGCCGCCAAGGACGTCCGCCCGGGTGACACCGTGATCGTGCGCCGCGCGGGTGACGTGATCCCGGAGGTGGTCGGGCCCGTCCTCGCCAAGCGCCCCCCGGGCTTGGAGCCGTGGCGCATGCCCAGCCACTGCCCGTTCTGCGCGACCGAGCTGGTCCGCCCGGACGCGGAGGCCAACACGTTCTGCCCGAACCTGGACTGCCCGCAGCGGCTGTGGGGCGCGCTGGAGCACTTCGCGAGCCGCGGGGCGATGGACATCGAAGGCTTGGGCGAGGAGACCGCCAAGCTGCTGCGGGACGAGGGGATCGTCCACAGCCTCGCGGACCTGTACGACCTGTCCGAGGAGCAGCTGCTGGACCTGCCGGGCTTCGCCGAGAAGAAGGCACGCGCGCTGCTGCACTCCATCGAGGAGTCCAAGGACCGCGGCCTGGACCGGTTGCTGATCGGCCTCAACATCCGCCACGTCGGCCCGACCGTCGCCCGCACGCTGGCGCGGCACTTCGGCTCGATCGATGCGCTGATGGCCGCCTCCGACGAGCAGATCGCGGCCGCCCCCGACATCGGTCCGGTGATCGCGCGGTCGGTTGCGGACTTCCTCGGCGACGAACGCAACCGGCGGTTGATCGACCGCTTGAAGGCGGCAGGCGTCAGGACCGACGTGCAACGGCGGCAGGACGGCGGGCTTCTGGGCGGGTGGACAGTCGTTCTGACCGGAACCTTGGCCGGTTTCACCCGAGACCAGGCCAAGGAGGCGCTCGAAGCGCGGGGCGCGAAGGTCACCTCGAGCGTGTCGTCGCGGACCAACGTCGTCGTGGCGGGGGAGGATCCCGGCACCAAGCTGGCCAAGGCCGAACAGCTCGAGGTCCCAGTCGTCGACGAGGCGGCCTTCGTCACGCTGCTCGAGACCGGGACGCTACCGGGGGCGTGACCCGAGACCTGTTCGTGTACGGGACGTTGCGGCCGGGACGTTCACGGTGGCCGGCGATCGCCGACCTGGTCGACGTGGTCGGTCCGGCGCGCTGCCGTGGCAGGCTCGTCGCCACCGCGATGGGTTGGCCGGCTGCGACGTTCGACGCCGAGGGCACCGTCCACGGCACGCTGCTCCGCCCCCGCGGACCCCGAACCGCCGCCAGGCTGAGGTCCGTCGCGGACCACATCGAGGCCGCAGGTGACCTGTTCGTCCGGGTGACGGTCGAGGTGGACGGTCCCGACGGCCGCCAGCCGGCGGTCGCGTACGCCTGGAACCCGAAGCGCGGTCAGCCTCCGGGCGAGCCGGTGCCCGACGGCCGGTGGGAGCCGTGAGACCGTGCGCCACGAGGAGCTGCGCGTGCTCTGTCCTACCCTGGCACGACGTGCCGAAACCCCCGGAGGTCTTGCGTGGCCCTGTCCGCTGAAGAGGTGCGTTACGTCGCGTCCCTGGCTCGGCTGGCGCTCAGCGACGACGAGGTGCGACGGTTGGCACCGCAACTGTCGAAGATCCTCGAGTACGCCGAGCAGGTGGGACACGTCGCCGCCGACGACGTGGTGGCCACCTCACACCCGTACCCCCTGCACAACGTCCTCCGCGAGGACCGGGTGGAGCAGTCACTGCCACGCGAGGACCTGCTGGCGGCTGCCCCCGCCGTCGAAGACGACCGCTTCGTTGTCCCCCGGATCGTGGCGGAGGAGGGGTGATGGAGCTGATCGCCCGTTCCGCCGCCGAGCTCGCCCGGCTGATGGCGATCGGCGAGGTCAGCGCCCGCGAGGTGGTCGACGCCCACCTGGCCCGCATCGCCGAGGTCGACGGTGACCCCACCGGGCCTGGTCCGCGCGACATCCACGCCTTCCTGCACGTCACCGCGGACGCGGCCCGGGCACACGCCGCGGACATCGACGCACGCCGCGCCCGCGGCGAGGCGCTCGGGGATCTGGCCGGCGTTCCGCTGGCCCTGAAGGACGTCTTCGTCACCCGCGGTGTGCCAACGACCTGTGGGTCGCGGATCCTGGAAGGCTGGCGGCCACCCTACGACGCCACGGTCGTCGAACGTCTGCGCGCGGCCGACGTGGTGGTGGTCGGGAAGACGAACATGGACGAGTTCGCCATGGGGTCGTCGACAGAGAACTCCGGGTACGGCCCGTCCCGCAACCCCTGGGACCTCGACCGCGTCCCCGGGGGCTCTTCGGGCGGTTCGTCCGCCGCTGTGGCCGCGCTGCAGGCGCCACTGGCGTTGGGGACCGACACCGGTGGATCCATCCGCCAGCCCGCCGCGGTCACCGGGACGGTGGGGCTCAAGCCCACCTACGGGGTGGTGTCGCGGTACGGCCTGATCGCGTTCGCCTCCAGCCTCGACCAGGCCGGACCGATGGCGCGGACCGTCGAGGACGCCGCCCTGCTGCACCAGGTCATCGCCGGTCACGACCCGCGTGATTCGACGTCCATCCCGGAGCCGGCCCCCGACGTCGTCGCCCCGCTCCGTGACAGCATCCGGGGGATGCGCGTCGGGGTCGTCCGCGAGCTGGGCGGGGAGGGGTACGAGCCGGGCGTCGCAGCCAGCTTCCGTGACGCCCTGGCGACCCTCGAGTCGCTGGGTACCGACGTCGTCGAGTGCTCACTGCCACACGCCCCGTTGGCGCTCCCGGCCTACTACCTGATCGCCCCGTCGGAGGCGTCGAGCAACCTCGCACGCTACGACGGGGTCCGGTACGGCCTCCGCGTCGATGCGCCCACCACCGAGGAGATGAACGCGGCGACACGGGCTCACGGCTTCGGCGCGGAGGTGAAGCGGCGCATCATGATCGGGACGTACGCGCTGTCGGCCGGGTACTTCGACGCCTACTACCTGCAGGCCGGGAAGGTCCGAACCCTCGTCCTGCGCGACTTCCAGGCCGCGTTCGACGAGGTCGACGTCCTGGTCAGCCCGACCTCACCCAACGTCGCGTTCCCGATCGCAGAGAAGGTCGACGATCCCCTGGCGATGTACCTCAACGACATCGCGACCGTGCCGGCCAACCTGGCGGGCATCCCGGCGATCTCCGTGCCCAGCGGCTTGGACGACGCCGGCCTGCCGGTCGGCCTGCAGATCATGGCCCCGGCGTTGCGCGAGGATGTGGCGCTGCGGGTGGCGTGGGCCTTCGAGCAGGCCAGCGGGTTCGACCCGATGCCCCGGGGCGCCAACGCCGTCGCGGTCCCCGGGGAGGTGGCGGCGTGACCGACGGCTGGGAGCTGGTGGTCGGGCTCGAGGTCCACGTCGAGCTGAGCACCGCGTCGAAGATGTTCTGCGGCTGCGCCACGGACTTCGGCGCCCCGCCCAACACCCGGGTGTGCCCGGTGTGCACCGGCCAGCCCGGTGCGCTCCCGGTGGCCAACGCCGCAGCGGTGGAGTCCGCCGCGCGGCTGGGACTGGCGCTCAACTGCGCGATCGCCCCGACCTGCTGGTTCCACCGCAAGAACTACTTCTACCCCGACCTGGCCAAGAACTACCAGATCAGCCAGTACGACATCCCGCTGTGCTCCGACGGGTGGCTCGACCTCGACACCGACGGTGACCCGTCCCGCATCGGAATCGAACGCGTCCACATGGAGGAGGACACCGGGAAGATGGAGCACCGCGGCGGCGGTGGACGCCTCCACGGCGCCGAACAGTCGCTGATCGACTACAACCGCTGCGGCATCCCGCTGCTGGAATGCGTCTCCAGGCCCGACATCCGCAGCCCCGAGCAGGCGGGTGCCTTCGTCCGGGAGCTGCAGGGGATCGTTCGGACGCTGGGCATCTCGGACGCCAAGATGGAGGAAGGGTCGTTGCGGTGCGACGTCAACGTGTCGGTCCGCCGCGTCGCTGCGGACGGGACCAGCGAGCCCTACGGCACGCGCTGCGAGATCAAGAACCTCAACTCCACCCGGTCGCTGGTCCGTGCGGTCGCGTACGAGGCGGAGCGCCAGATCCACGTCCTGGAATCCGCCGGACAGATCGTGCAGGAGACCCGCCACTGGGACGAGGAGCGCGGCCTGACGGAGCTGTTGCGCCGGAAGGAGGCCGTGACCGACTACCGATACTTCCCCGATCCCGACCTGGTCGAGGTCGTGTCGAGCGCGGCGTGGGTGGAGCAGCTCCACGCCTCGCTCCCCGAGCTGCCCGCCACCGCCCGCGGCCGGCTGGTCGAGGCCGGGGTCGACGGCGCGCAGGCGGCGACGATCGTGTCCTACGGGCTGCTGGCCTGGTACGACGAGGCCGTGGCGGGTGACGCTGACCCGCGGACGACCGCCAACTGGCTGACCGGCGAGGTCGTCGCGCAGCTCAACGAGCGCGGAGCCGAACCGGCCGACACCGCGGTGACGGGTCACCACATCGGCGAGCTCGTCCGTCTGGTCGACGACGAGACGCTGTCGCACAAGCTCGGTCGGGAGGTCCTCGACGCGGTGTTCGAGACCGGAGCGGCCCCGACCAGGATCGTGGAAGAACGCGGAATTCAACAGATCTCCGACGAGGCTGCGCTCGACGCGCTGGTCGAGCGCATCATCGCGGACAACCCGGACACCGCCGCCACGATCCGTGAGGGCAACACCAAGGCGATCGGTGCGCTCGTCGGTCAGGTGATGCGCGAGACCCGCGGACGAGCCAACCCGCAGCTGGTCAACCAGCTCCTGGCCGACCGTATCCTGGGCGGCTGACCGTGCCGCCGCGGTCGTCACCGGCCTGGGGGAACTCCAAGGTGCCCACCGCGGTCGGGTACCCTACGGACGATCTGCTCATCGATCGGCGCGTGAGTGATGCGGGGACCGGGGCTACCACGCGCGTCCGACTCCACGGAGGCTCCATGGGTCCGCTCCACTCCGACGCGCTGCTGCAGCTCGACGCTCCGTCCGATGCGTTCTGTTCCGAGCCGACCGAGATCCGCGTGGAGGGTTCGATCGAGCTGATCGAGCGCACGCCCGTCCTGGCCCGCGCGACGATCGCCGTCGAGACGGAACGCGCGTTCCACGTCCTGGACGTCACCGAGCACGCCCGTGAGCTGGTCGAGGGCTCGGGCGTGCAGGAGGGCACGGTCGTCGTCTACACGCCCCACACCACCTGCGCGGTCAAGATCAACGAGCGCGAGACGTGCTTCCTCGAGGACTTCCGGCTGTTCATGGAACGGCTCGTGCCGAGCGACGCCTACTACCGCCACGACGACTACGAGCTGCGCACCGAGAACCTCGACGACCCCGAGAGCGAACCCGTCAACGGCCACGCACACATCAAGTCGATGCTCGTGGGTTCCGCGTCGGAGCACATCCCGGTCGTCAACGGCGAACTGGCCATGGGCCGCTGGCAGCGGATCATGTTCATCGAGCTCGACCAGGCCCGACCGCGTCGGGTGATCCTGCAGGTCCAAGGCTGGCGGTGAGACGTCAGCGGCACGCCCGCTCGGGATGGTGGCGCACGATCGCTTCTCGCCGACCGCGGCCGTCTGTAGCCTCCGGGGACGCAGCTTGACGGCGACGGAAGGCCACCGGATGCAACCACGGGACGTGGTCGAGGCTTGGCTCGGGGCGTTCAACCGGCACGACGCGGAAGCGTGTGGCGAGCTGTGCACGCTGGACGTGCACTTCATGGCGGGCGGAGGCAAGGAGGTCATCGACGGCAACATGGTGTTGATGACCGATCTGAAGCTCGCCTTCGAGCACTGGGAGAAGTGGACGCTGACGCCCAACCGCTGGACCTGCGACGGTGACCGCTGCGTCGTGGAGGTCCACAACTACGCCATCTGCGGCGAGACCGGGAAGGTGCGTGAGACCGAGGACTGCATCGTCTTCGTCGTCCGCGACGGCCGGATCGCCGAGATGGACTTCTACTTCGACTCGGCCGCCACGCGCGACGCCAACACCCGCGACCCGGTCCCCGTCGAGCTGAAGCCGGTCTGACGGCCCGTTTGACCCAACCAGCCGGACCGGAGACCATACGTTGGTAGGCGCCGGCCGAACGGCCTGCGTCCGACCGGCGGGGTCCACGCCCCGCACACCACGATCGTCCCCAGGACGGACCCGGGAGCAACGACGAGCCACGGAACCCGGATCGACGCAGATCGTGGAGGACACGTGCGTCACGCGACGACCATCGAGCTCACCCGGCGGGTACCCGGGCGGCTCATCGTCGTGACGTAGTGTCCGCTGCGGTCGCAGGACGCGCGGACCTCCCGGAGCGGGAGGTCCGAGTCGTTCGAGGACGAACGAAGCAGGGGAGGCACCGACGATGCAGGTGACGGGCGCCCAGGCCGTGATGCGCAGCCTCGAGGAGCTTGGGGTGGAGGTCGCGTTCGGCCTGCCGGGCGGGGCGATCCTGCCCGCCTACGATCCGCTCCTCGACTCGACGGTCCGCCACATCCTCGTCCGTCACGAGCAGGGCGCGGTCCACATGGCGGAGGGGTACGCACACGCGACCGGGAAGGTGGGCGTGACCATCGTCACGTCCGGACCAGGCGCGACCAACCTCGTGACCGGCTTGACGGACGCGCTGATGGACTCGGTGCCCGTCCTGGCGATCACCGGCCAGGTCCCCACCGCCGCGGTCGGTTCGGATGCCTTCCAGGAAGCCGACGTCACCGGCATCACGATGCCGTGCACCAAACACAACGAGATGGTGGCCCAACCTGAGCGCATCCCCGGCGCGATCAAGGAGGCCTACCACATCGCCGGGTCGGGCCGGCCCGGCCCGGTGCTGGTCGACATCCCCAAGGACGTGCTCAACGCCACGCTGGAGTGGCGCTGGCCCGAGCACCTCGACCTGCCCGGGTACCGCCCGACCATCCGCGGGCACGGCAAGATGGTCCGCGACGCCATCGACCTGATCTCACGGAGCCGACGCCCCGTCGTGTACGCCGGCGGAGGGCTGGTACGGGCGGGGGCGGAGCAGGAGGTGCGCGAGCTCGCCGAGCTCCTCGAACTGCCGGTCGTGACCACGCTGATGGCGCGGGGCGTGTTCCCCGACCGCCACGAGCTGTGCCTGGGGATGCCGGGCATGCACGGCGAGTGGACTGCGGTCATGGCGATGCAGGAGGCGGACCTGCTGATCACCCTCGGCGCCCGCTTCGACGACCGGGTGACCGGGAAGCTATCAGCGTTCGCTCCCAACGCGCGGATCATCCACGTCGACATCGACCCGGCCGAGATCGGGAAGAACCGCCCCGTCGACGTCCCGATCGTCGGTGACGCGAAGGTCGTCGTCGGCCAACTGGTCGACATCGCACGGAAAGCCGGTGACGCGGCCAAGCCGGACACGGGGGAGTGGCGCGCGCAGCTGCGCACGTGGCGCAACGAGCACCCGCTGCGTTGGGAACAGGACGACGCCGGCCCGTTGAAGCCCCAGACCGCGATCCGGGCGATCGGGGAGCGCTTCGGTGACGAGGCGATCTACGTGGCCGGTGTCGGCCAGCACCAGATGTGGGCGTCGCAGCTGCTGGCGTTCAGCGCGCCACGGACGTGGATCAACTCCGGCGGGTTGGGGACGATGGGCTTCGCGGTCCCCGCTGCGATCGGCGCGAAGGTCGGCCGACCGGACCGGCGCGTCGTCGCGATCGACGGTGACGGCTGCTTCCAGATGACGTTGCAGGAGCTGGCGACGGCGAAGCAGCACGACATCCCCGTGGTGTTCGCCGTGATCAACAACGGGTTCCTGGGCATGGTGCGCCAGTGGCAGGAGCTGTTCTACGACGGTCGGTTCAGCGAGGTGGAGCTCCCCCCGGACCTGCCCGACCTGGTCAAGCTCGCCGACGCCTACGGGATCCCCGGTTTCCGGGCCTCGACGGTCGCGGAGATGGCCCCGATCCTCGACAAGGCGTACGAGATCACCGACCAGCCGGTCCTGATCGACGTGCGGGTGGACCCCACCGAGAAGGTGTTCCCGATGGTGCCTGCCGGGTGCGGGAACGACGAGATCATCGAGTCCGCCGACGAGTGGTACGCCCGCCAGGCCGCGCAGCGACAGGGGCACGACAGCTGATGAACAACCACACCATCGCCGTGCTGGTCGAGAACAAGCCGGGGGTCCTCGCGCGGGTCGCGGGCCTGTTCAGCCGCCGCGGGTACAACATCCACTCGCTCGCGGTCGGCCCGACCGAGGACGCGCGCGTGTCGCGGATGACGATCGTGGTGGGGGCCGAGGCGATGCACCTCGAGCAGGTCACCAAGCAGCTGAACAAGCTGATCAACGTGCTGAAGATCGTCGAGCTCGATCCGGAGTCGGCGGTCGGCCGCGAGCTGCAGCTGGTCAAGGTCACCGCCGAGCAGGCGGATCGCAGCAGGATCATCGAGCTGGTCGACGTGTTCCGGGCCAAGATCGTCGACGTGGACCACGAATCGATCACGATCGAGGCGTCGGGCGCTCCCGAGAAGCTGAACGCGCTGCTGCACCTGCTGGAGCCGTTCGGCATCCGAGAGATGGCCCGCACCGGTCAGATCGCGCTGGCGCGGGGCAGCCGGTCGATCACCGACGGCAGCAAGCTGCGCCTCCAGCGGATCGTGTAGGTCTCGTGGCGGCCAGCGCCCACGCGCCGGTCATCGCTCTCGACGAGGTCGCGGTCGTCCGTGACGGCCGGCCGTTGCTGGCGGACGTCACGTGGACGGTGCAGCCGGGGGAACGCTGGGTGGTCCTCGGCCCCAACGGCGCCGGCAAGTCGCTGCTGCTCCGCCTGGCGAGCACCTACCTGCTCCCCACGCGCGGGCGGGCCTGGGTCCTGGGGCGGCGGGTCGGCGGCACCGATCTGCGTGACCTGCGGACCCGGATCGGGTACGTCAGCGCCACGCTGGCCCGCGACGTCGCCGACCCCGCCACCGCCCTGGACGTGGTCCTGACCGGGAAGGACGCGACGCTGCGGCGGTGGCGGCAGGAGTTCACCCCCGCCGACCACGACCGGGCCCTGGGCTTGCTGCGCGACGTGGGTTGCGGATCGTTGGCACACGCCGGTTTCGCGAGGCTGTCGGAGGGGGAGCGCCAGCGCATCCAGCTGGCTCGCAGCCTCATGGGTGAACCCCCCCTGGTCCTCCTCGACGAGCCCAGCGCCGGCTTGGACCTCCCCGGCCGTGAGCTGCTGATCTCGGCCCTGTCCCGCCTCGCCGACGACGCTGCGGTCGCGGGCGTCGTGTTCGTCACCCACCACGTCGAGGAGATCCCGCCCCGCTTCACCCACGTGATCCTGTTGCGGGAGGGTCGGATCATGGCTGCCGGCCCGATCGACGACCTCCTCACCGACGAGGCGCTGAGCACATGCTTCGGTGTTTCGGTCAGCGTTCAGCGGATCGGGGAGCGCTACGCCGCGGTGGCGGGGCGCTCAGCGCACGCGTCAGGTCCCCTGTAGACGTTCGGCGCCCCGCACGTTGGTCAGCAACGCCGGGTCGATGTCCTCGCCGGTCAGGATGCTGACACCACCGTTGCGTTCGAACACCACCGCCCGTACGTGGTCCATCGACGACACGCCCTGGAGCCGCACCTTCTCGAGGAGGTCGGCCTCCGAGAGGTGGGTGCGGTGCAGCGGCGGGGTGAGGAACTCGCCGTCGAGGAAGACCAGCACCGGAGGGTTGTCAGGATCCGGCTCATCCACTCCAGGCGGTTGCGGAGCATGCTGACGGCGGTCTCCGCGGCGAACAGCACCCCGAGGCCGATGACCCCCGCAAGCAGGGAGGTGCGCACCAGCACGACCCGGCCGACGATCGCGCCGATCGCGACGGTCACCGCGAAGTCGAACGTCGCAAGCGATGTGAGGCTGCGCTGACCGAACAGCCGCGTGTACACGATCACGGCGATGTACACCCCAAGGCCCGCGACGATGACAAGACCGACCTCGGGCAACGTGATCCCCAGTTCCTCGGTGAGCATGGCGGTCCTTTGTGTGGGCAGCGGCAGTGGGGCTTCCGTCAGGAGCGCCAGCGATCGCGATCCTCCTGCTAGGTCACTCAAGTAGCGAAGCGATCGCGACCCTCCTCCTAGCATGCGTCGCTCGGCAGGTGCGGCCGCGCGCTGCCGACCTGATCCGGAGGACACACGATGGCGACGATGTACTACGACGACGACGCTGACCTCACGCTCTTCGACGGGCAGACGGTCGCGCTGCTCGGCTACGGCTCGCAGGGCCACGCCCACGCCCGCAACCTCACCGAGTCCGGTGTCGACGTGGTGGTCGGCCTGCGCCCCGACTCGCGTTCGCGGCAGCGTGCCCAGGAGGCGGGGATCGAGGTCGCCGACACCGATGTGGCGGCCCGTCGTGGCCAGGTCATCGCGATGCTCCTTCCCGACACCGAGCAGCGCCACGTCTACGAGCGTGACGTCGCCCCGAACCTGACCGCCGGTGACACGCTGCTGTTCGCACACGGGTTCAACATCCACTTCGCCCAGATCAGCCCACCGCCGGAGGTGGACGTCGTGATGGTCGCGCCCAAGTCCCCCGGGCACCTGGTGCGCCGCACCTACGTCGAGGGCAACGGCACCCCCGGACTGGTCGCCGTCCACCAGGATCCCACCGGGCGGGCTCGTGGCGTCACCCTGGCCTACGCCAAAGGAATCGGGTGCACCCGCGCCGGGGTGATCGAGACGACCTTCGCCGAGGAGACCGAGACGGACCTGTTCGGGGAGCAGGCGGTGCTGTGCGGGGGCGTTTCGAACCTGATCCAGAAGGGCTTCGAGACGCTGATCGAGGCCGGGTACCAGCCCGAGGTGGCCTACTTCGAGTGCCTCCACGAGCTGAAGTTGATCGTGGACCTGCTGTACGAGGGCGGCTTCCAGCGGATGCGGTACTCGATCAGCGACACGGCCGAGTACGGCGACTACGCGTGCGGGCCACGGGTGATCAACGAGGGGACAAAGGAGCGCATGAAGCAGCTGTTGGCCGAGATCCAGGACGGCTCGTTCGCCCGGCGATGGATCGAGGAGGACCACCGGGGTCGGCCGTGGTTCAACGCAGAGCTGGATCGGCAGCTGGCACACCCGATCGAGGACGTCGGCAAGCGGCTGCGGGCGATGATGAGCTGGTTGCCACAGCCGGAGGACTGATGATCAACCCGTTCCGCAGCGTAGGTCAGCGCCGGGAGCGCCCCGCCCGACTGCGCCGCTCGTGCCTGGCGGTCCCCGGGTCGGACGAGAAGATGTTGCGCCGGTCCGCCGAGAGCGACGCCGACCAGGTCTTCCTCGACCTCGAGGACGCCGTCGCCCCCAACGAGAAGGAGGCGGCCCGCGCCAAGGTGATCGAGGCGCTCCACACCAACGACTACGGCGGGAAGGTCGTGGCGGTCCGGGTGAACGACGTGACCACCCGATGGGCGTACGCCGACATCGTCGAGGTGGTGGGCCGCGCCCACGGCCGTCTCGACTGCCTGATGATCCCCAAGGTGCAGGACGCCGGGCAGCTGTGGTTCGTCGAGTACCTGCTCAACCAGCTCGAGGCGGAGCTGGGGGCAACGTCCGATGGTGGAGGGGACCGGGACCGGCTCGGGTTGGAGGTGCAGATCGAGACGGGCACCGGGTCGGTGAACATGACCGGGATCGCCCGCGTCACCGACCGGATCGAGACGCTGATCTTCGGTCCCGGCGACTACGCGGCCGACATGGGCATCCCCCAGCTGGACCTGGGCATGCTCGAATCCGACTACCCCGGCTACCAATGGGCGTTCATCGTGGCGCAGATCGTGAACAACGCCCGCGCGGTCGGGTGCGAGGCGATCGACGGGCCCTACGGCGACTACGGCGACCCCGACGGGTACCGCGAGATGGCCACACGCGCCAAGCTGCTGGGCATGGACGGCAAGTGGTGCATCCACCCGTCGCAGGTGGCGATCGCCAACGAGGTGTTCACCCCGACGCCGCGGCAGTTCCAGCACGCCCGACGCCTGCTCGACGCCTACCGCGAAGCGATCGAGGCGGGGCGGGGCGCGGCGGCGTTCGAAGGGAAGATGATCGACGAGGCGTCGCGGAAGATGGCCGAACGGCTGGTCGCGCGGGGTCGCGCCGCTGGGATGGGCTGACCCGGCGTCTACGCTCCCCGCCATGGGACGTGCGCGCCCCGAGTGGGCCTTCCGGTTCGGGGCCCGCACGGTGATCCTGTTCGTCCGGTCGATGGGGTGGCGGCTGGACATCGAGGGCATCGAGCACCTGCCGCCCACCGGCGGGGCGGTGCTCACCTTCAACCACCACAGCTACGCCGACTGGGTGATGTCCGCCTGGCCGTTGTACGTCCACCTCGGCCGGCCGGTGCGGTTCCTGGCCAAACAGGAGCTGTTCGAACGGCGCTCGGTCGGGTGGTTGCTCCGCGGCGCAGGTCAGGTGCCGGTCGCCCGGGCTAGCCGCACCGGCCGGGCCGAGGCGTTCTCGGCAGCCGTGGACCGCCTGCGGGGCGGCGAGGTGGTCGCCGTGGCGCCCGAGCAGACGATCTCCGAGTCGTTCGAGCTGCTGCCGTTCCGGACCGGGCCGGCCCGCATGGCCCGCGAAGCCGGCGTGCCGCTGATCCCGACCGTGAACTGGGGGACGCAGCGGTTCTCAACCAAGGGGCGCCGCATCCACCTGGTTCGCCGGATCCCCGTGCTGGTGCGGATCGGGGAGCCGATGCAGGTGCCAGGCGACGCCGACCTGACCGCGGTGACCGACCAGTTGCGCGCCACGATGGAGCAGATGCTCCGCGACATCCAGGTCAACTACCCCGATCAGGCGACCCCTGGTGACGACTGGTGGGTCCCGGCGCGGCTCGGGGGGAGCGCCCCGCCTCACCACGAGGTCCTGCGTCGCCACCGCGAACGGGAGGCCCGGTGGCACGGCAACGGCGACACCGATTAGCGGTCGCGCCGGCGCGGCTGCCAGGATGACGCCTCGAAGCTCTGGAAGGAGCAACGCGTGCTCGACGCAGCTGTTGCGAGCCGGCCGCTGCGGTCCAGGCGTTCGTGCCTGGCGGTCCCCGGCTCGTCCGAGAAGATGCTCACCAAGGCCCAGTACCTGGGCGCCGACCAGGTCTTCCTCGACCTGGAGGACTCGGTCGCGCCCGACGTCAAGCCCGCCGCCCGCGACACGGTCGTGCAGGCGCTGCGCAGCGGCGACTGGGGCGGGAAGGTCCGGGTGGTTCGGGTCAACGACGTCTCCACCCGCTGGTGCCTGGACGACCTCATCCACGTGGTATCCCACACCGGCCCCGGGATCCTCGACTGCGTGATGATCCCCAAGGTGGAGGACGCCGCGCAGGTCCACTTCGTCGATCACGTCCTGCGCCAGGTGGAGCTCGACAACGGCTGGGCCGTCGGATCGGTCGGGCTCGAGATCCAGATCGAGAACGCCGCCGGGCTGACCAACGCAGACGAGATCCTCGCCGCTTCCGACCGGGTGGAGACGTTCATCTTCGGGCCGGGCGACATGGCCGCGGCGCTGGGGATGCCCAGCTTGACGGTGGGGGCCATCCAGTCCGACTACCCCGGCGATCACTGGCACTGGGTGCTGATGCGCATCCTGGTCGCCGCCCGCTTCGCCGGCGTCCAAGCGATCGACGGGCCCTACGCCCAGATCCGTGACGTCGACGGGTTCCGGGAGGTGGCCACCCGCAGCCGGCTCCTGGGCTTCGACGGGAAGTGGGTCCTGCACCCGGGTCAGATCGATGCCGCCAACGAGGTGTACGGGGTCTCGCAGGAGGTCTACGAGCGGGCGGAGGACATCCTCGCCGCCTACGCGGACGCCACCGGCCAACAGAAGCGGGGCGCGGTCATGTTCGGCGACGAGATGATCGACGAGGCATCGCGGAAGATGGCGGCGATGAACGCCGAGAAGGGACACGCCCAGGGACTCGAGGCCCGCGAGGTCCCCGACGACGTGCCGTTCCACGAGCGGGCTGCGTGGCGGGCCCGGAGCGACGGGGAGGGTGCGGCGAGCCGGGCGGAGGCAGGCTGATGGGCGCGGAAGGCGAGTTCGGCCGGTTCTTCGAGGACTTCGAGGTGGGTGCGGTCTACAAGCACTGGCCGGGGAAGACCATCACCGAGGCGGAGGACATCCTGTTCTGCGCCATGACCCAGAACCAGCACCCGCTGCACTCCGACCGCAACTACGCCGAGCACGGCACCCAGTTCGGCCGGAACGTGGTGGTCGGCAACTTCGTGTACTCGGTGGTGCTCGGCCAGAGCGTCCGCGACGTCTCCGGACGGGCGATCGCCAACCTGGAGGTGGAGAACCTGAAGCACGCCAACCCCACCTTCCACGGTGACACGATCTACAGCGAGACGGAGGTCCTCGACAAGCGCGAGTCACGCTCCAAGGACGACCGCGGCATCGTGCGGGTCCGCACCATCGGGTACAAACAGGACGGCACGGTGGTCTGCGAGTTCGTCCGAGCGGTCATGGTCCCCAGGCGCGGCCACGGCTACGAAGGCCACCCGGGAAGACCGGAACCACACCGCGACCAGTAAGGTTGGACTGCGGGCCGACGGGGGTACCAGGAGGCACGACGCGATGCTTGCCGACATCATGACCAAGGACGTGCTGACCACCACCGCCGACGTCAGCGTGGCGGATGCAGCGCGCCTGATGACCGAGCGCAACGCCGGCTCTGTCTGCGTCGTGGACCGTGCCGGCACCCTGGAGGGCATCATCACCGAGAGGGACGTGCTCCGGGCGGCCGCGACCGGCACCGACCTGAGCAAGGTCGCGATCCGCGACTGGATGACCGGGGACGTGATCACGGTGGGTCCCGACGAGATCCCGTCGGAGATCGCGCAGGTCATGCAGGAACGCGGGTTCCGTCACCTGCCGGTCGTCGACCGGGACGCCTTGGTGGGCATCGTGTCGATGCGTGACCTGTGGCACTTCACGTTCCTCCCGCAGGAGCCGGACGACATGACCCTGCGGCACTGACCGCCCGGACGTCGAGTCGGCCCCGGTCGCACGCCGCCGCGTTGCGCTGACCGCCGCCCACGGAAAGGAGGGCCCCCTGACCGTGCGGCCACCGTGGGAGCGAGAGGGGGGCAACACCCCGATCGTGGCGACGGCGATCCACGCCGGTCACGACCTGCGTGATGAGGTGCGCGAGCTGATCGCGTTGGACGACGCGGCCCGCCTCCGCGAGGAGGACCCCTACACCGACTTCTGGACGCGCATCGTCGTGACCAGGATCGTGGTGAACCGGTCCCGCTTCGAAGTCGACCTCAACCGGCCGCGCGGCGGCGCCGTCTACCGCTCCACGGGCGACGCGTGGGGGTTGCAGGTGTGGCGCGAGTCACCGCCCGACCCGGTCGTCGACGGCTCGCTCGGGCTGTACGACGCGTTCTACGCCGAACTGGAGATGCTTCTGACCGCGCTCGAGCGCCGCTTCGGCGGGTTCGTGGTGTACGACCTGCACAGCTACAACCACCGACGCGACGGGCCGGATGCCCCGCCAGCCGACCCGTCCGACAACCCGGAGGTCAACCTCGGCACCGGGGGGCTGGACCGCCAGCGCTGGGCCGCGCTGGTCGATCGCTTCGTCGCGGAACTGCGCGCCGCCGGGATCGGCGGCCACCAGCTCGACGTGCGCGAGAACGTGCGTTTCGAGGGTGGTCACCTGTCGCGGTGGGTCAGCGAGCGGTTCCCGGCGACGGGTTGCTGCTTGGCGATCGACGTCAAGAAGTTCTTCATGGACGAGCACACCGGCGAGGTGAACGAGGAGACGTGGACGGGGCTGCGCACGGCGTTGGCCGCCACCCTGCCCGGGGTCCTGGAGGAGTTCAGCCTCGCGCGCGGCATCGGAGGCGGCCGGCCGTGACCAACGCCGATCCGGGGAGCGACATCGCGCGTCTGGCCGACGACGTCTGCGCCCGGCTGCGTGCGGGGGGGCTGGTTCACCGCGACCTCCCTGGCGGCCGGGTGCATATCGACCGCCCCCAGCCGTTCCTGGCCGTGCACCGCACCGTCGGCGCCGGTTCGACGGCTGCCGAGCGGCTGGTCCGCAGCCACGGGTCGTACCTGGTCGTGGCCGGCGACCGCCTCGAGCTGGCCCGGACCCTGACCCGGGCCCTGGCCGGGGAGTTGACCGACCGGTTCGGATCGGTGCTGGTGCTGGAAGCGTGGGGGGGTTCTGAACACGGCGAGACCACGTTCCGTGTCCACGCCCCGGCTGCGGACGTCCCGGCGGTCACCACGCTGTGCGAGGGGTTGGAGCAGGTCCAGGTGGCCGGGATCACGCCACGGGTGGAGCGGTGGGACGCGCGCGCACCGACCGCCCCGACGCTGCAGCCGGTGCTCACCGCCGACGACGTGCGGCGCCTGGGGTGCCTGTTGGTCGGTCTGGAGATCCCGCCGGTGTTCCGTGATCGGGAGTCCGGCGCGGAGCTGCCGCTGGTTCTCCGCGACCTGCAGGGGCAGCTGACGCGGGTGGTGCACGACGCGTTGTTCGTCTTCACACAGGTCCAGACCAGCTACCGCCCGCTGGACGCCCGGGCGCTGGGGCGACGGATGGTGCTGGGCGCCGCCCGGGAGGTCGACGAGGAGCTCGCCGCGATCGCGACGGCCATCGACTTCCTCCTGGCGGCCACACCGGTCAACGCCGACGAGGCCTGGACTGCCTTCGAAGATGCCGGCTTCGACGTCGAGCCGGTGTTCCGGTACCGCCCGTTGTCGGTCGACCCTGACGTGCTCAAGCGCCGCCTGTACGCCGTCCGGGTCGAGGACGTCGAGGATCCGACGCTCGCGACCCTGTTCCGGGCCAAACGCCGTGAGGTCGATCGGCGGATCACCATGCTCGAGGACCGCGGTTCGCCAGCGTTCCTCTACGGCAGCCTGCAGCTGCACGGCGGGGTGGACGACGCCCTTCGGTCGCTCGCCAACGCGGTGCTGGCTCGCATCGACCCGGCGGCGCGCGACACGGACGCCGACGCGTCGGTCGACGCGCACTCGTTCGCCGCCGCCGCACGGGCCGAGCTCGCCCACTACCGCCGCGACGCGCCCGACGTGGACGCGGTCGTCACCGTCCGCGACGACGTGTCGGGGGTCCTGGTGTCCGAGGGTGACCTCCTGGTCGGCAGCCACGGCCGGTTCGCCCGCTCACGGGTCGAGCCGCTGATCCAGCACGAGATCGGGACCCACGTCGTGACCCACGTCAACGGTCGTGCGCAGCCGCTCCAGCTGCTGCGGGTCGGCCTGCCCGGGTATGAGGCGACCCAGGAGGGGCTGGCGGTCGTGGCCGAACACGCGGTCGGTGGCCTGACCCCCGGCCGGTTGGCGCTCCTTGCCGGCCGGGTGATCGCCGTGGACACCGTCGTCAGCGGGGCGACGTTCGTGGAGACGTGGCGGCGGCTGCACCACGGCCATGGCTTCACGGCCACGGTGGCCTTCACGATCGCGATGCGGGTCCACCGCGCTGGCGGGTTGACGAAGGACACGATCTACCTGCGCGGCCTCGTCGACCTGCTCGCCCACCTCGCCGGTGGCGGGTCGTTGGATGCGCTACTGGTCGGGAAGCTGCCATTGGCGGCGGTCCCGGTGGTCGATGAGCTCCGCGCGCGGCAGGTGCTTCGGCCGCCGCGGGTGCGCCCGCGGTGGTTGGACCGCCCGGAGGCGGCGCGGCGGCTCGATGAGCTCCGCGCCGGTCGGTCGCTGCTGGATCTGGTGGAGGGCATCGCGGCGTGAAGCTCGGCCTGCTGGTCAACCGCATCCCGACCGAACTTGCGGACTACTCCACCACGCACCTGGCGATGGCGGCGACGGCGTTGGGTCACGAGGTGTGGTACATGGACACCGACGACCTGGCCTACGATCCCGACGAATCGATCCGGGCACGGGCGCAGCGCACCCCCGACGGGTCCACGCAGGATTCGGCGGCGTTCCTGTCGGCGGTGCAGCGGGGCGAGACGGAGTCGCAGCGGATCGCGGTGGAGGACCTCGACGTCCTCGTGCTGCGCAACGACCCGGCGGAGGACTTCCTGGAACGTCCCTGGGCCCGGTCGGTGGGGATCATCTTCGGAGAGCTGGCCGCCAACCGCGGTGTGATCGTCGTCAACGACCCGACGGGCCTGTCGAAGGCCCTCAACAAGCTGTACTTCCAGCACTTCCCAGCCGACATCCGGCCGCGCACGCTGGTGACCCGCGACCCCGAGGAGGTCCGCGCATTCGTCACCTCCCACGATGGCCGGGCGGTGCTGAAACCGCTGCAGGGATCGGGCGGCCACGGGGTGTTCATGATCCGCCCGGAGGACGCCGCCAACCTCAACCAGATGATCGACGCGGTCGCCCGCGACGGGTACATCGTGGTGCAGGAGTACCTCCCCGCCGCCGAGGAAGGCGACGTGCGGATCTTCCTGATGAACGGCCGGGTGATGGAGCACAAGGGGACCTACGCGGCGTTCCGGCGGGTGCGGACCTCGTCCGACTTCCGCAGCAACATCACGGTCGGCGGTCAGCCGGCCGCGGCCGAGGTCACCGACACGATGCTCGAGGTCGCCGAGGCGGTCCACCCCAAGCTGGTGGCCGACGGGATGTTCCTCGTCGGGCTGGATATCGCCGGCGACAAGCTGATCGAAGTCAACGTGTTCAGTCCGGCAGGCTTCTACAGCATCCACCAGCTGACCGGGGTCAACTTCGCCACGCACGTGATCGACGCACTGGAGAAGAAGGTCCGCCACCTGCAGACCTACAGCCAGCCGTTCACCAACGCCCAGATCGCGATGCTGTAGGAGATGCTGCGGTGGCTGCGGGCGCCGGATGACAACGTGATCGTGCTGGACGCTTCGGCGGCCCGCCGCTCGGAGGCCACGGTTCAACCGGCATCTGGCGGGCGTGTTTGGGTTCTACGACTTCCACGCTCGTGCGGGGTCGCGCTGGCGGCGGATCTGGTGGCGTGGCGACGTGTTCCGCGGGGGTCGTTCAAGCCGTTCCTGCACCACGTTGACCGCGGGAAGTCCCATCCCGACCCGGCCGGTCAAGCTCAAGGCGCCACGGCGGTTGCCGGGCAGCCTGACCGTGGAGGAGGTCACCACGATCCTGGCGGCCTGTGAGCGGCTGCGGGACCGGTTCGTGTTCGCACTGCTGGCCGAGACCGGGATGCGTATTTGGACGCCCCTGCAGTTACCCGATCGGGGGAGGTGGCCGAGTCCGCCACCGCCATGGCCCGGGGGGACCCGTCGCATGGCCGCTGTCTCCTTGGACGATGCCGGCGACCTATAGCGCCGCTGACAATGCGCACCGTCACGCTGAGGAGGCGGAACACTCCTCTCCCACCGCGATCCCTGCCGCTCGCGGCTGCGAGCTGTCTCGGCCTCACCGTCCTTCGGGACGCCCGCGGCACGACGGGCGGCTGCTTGCCTCTATGCGACGCGACAGGGAAGGCGACGTGAGCAGCGAGGTCGCGGTCAGCGACGACGCAACCCTGCGGTCGGCGGCGACGCCGACGCCGGTGGGTCGGTCCGCGGATTCGACGGGGGAAGCGCCGTGGGGCAGCTGACATCCAGCGAGCAGGAGGCGGTACCGGCGCCGAGGACGTTCGGGACCTTCGAGGGGGTGTTCACCCCCACGCTCCTGACGATCCTCGGCGTGATCATGTACCTACGCGAGGGCTGGGTGATCGGCAACGCGGGCCTGCTGTGGGGCCTCGGCATCATCCTCGCCGCCTTCGCGATCACCGGCGCCACCGCCCTGTCGCTGTCGTCGTTGACAACCAACATCCGCATCGGCTCAGGGGGCGCCTACTCGATCATCTCACAGTCGCTTGGACTGGAGGTAGGCGGTGCCGTCGGCATCCCGCTCTTCGTCTCCCAGGCGCTCGCCGTCGCCATGTACGTGTTCGGGTTCCGAGCCGGCCTCCAGTACGTCGCGCCGGACGCACCAGCGCTCGTGGTGGACCTCGTGGTCTTCGTGTTCGTCTTCGCCGTCGCCTACGTCGGTCCCGGGCTCGCCTTCCGGGTGCAGTTCCTCATCCTCGCCGCGATCGCCCTGTCGCTGATCTCCATCGCGGCGGCCGCCGTCGGCGGCTCGATGACGGAGCCGATCACGTGGGTCGGGGACTTCCCCGGCGCGCCGGAGGACGGCTTCCGTGGTGCGAGCTTCTGGGTCGTGTTCGCCGTCTTCTTCCCGGCGGCCACTGGGATCATGGCAGGGGCGAACCTCTCGGGCGTGCTCGAGGACCCGCGCCGGAGCATCCCCCGCGGCACCCTCTCCGCGATCGGCGTGAGCCTCGTCATCTACGTGCTGCTGGCCTTCTGGCTCGCCCGGTCCGCCACCATGGAGCAGCTCTCCTCCGACTACTTCGTGATGATCGGCCGGGCGGCGTGGCCGCCGCTGGTCGTGGCCGGCCTCCTCGGCGCAACCCTGTCGTCGGCATTGGGATCGATCGTTGGCGCGCCGCGTATCCTGCAGGCCATCGCAGCGAACGGTGGCCTGCCGGGCGCTCCTCTCCTCGCGGCGCAGGACCGTCGCGGCGAGCCGCGAAACGCGAACATCGTCACCGGCCTCATCGTCTTCGCCGCACTTCTGCTGCGCGACCTCAACGCGATCGCGCCGCTCATCACGATGTTCTTCCTCGTGACCTACACGATGATCAACGTCGTCGTGCTGATCGAGCAGAGCCTCGGGCTGGTCAGCTTCCGACCGCTCCTGCGGGTGCCCCGCATCGTCCCGCTCATCGGCGCCGGCGGGTGCGTCTTCGCAATGTTCATCATCAACCCGGTGTTCGGGCTCATTGCGGTCGGCCTCACACTGGCCTTCTACGTCATGCTCGTCCGTCGGCACCTCCAGGCGCCCGCGGGCGACATGCGCAGCGGATTGTTCGTCGCGCTCGCGGAGTGGGCGGCCAAGCGCGTCATCGAACTTGGCGGCAGCAACGAACGCGCGTGGAAGCCCAACATTCTCCACCCGGTTCAGGACATCGACGAGCTGCGGGCCACGTTCCGACTCGTCCACGCGATCGCGGCGCCGAAGGGAACGGTCAAGATCATCGGCGTCGGCGGCGATGATCTGGCACGACAGCTAGACGGCGTGAGCCGCGACTTCGGCTCCGAGGACATCTTCGCCACCGCGAGCGTCGTCGACGCGGAGAGCTTCGAGCGCGGCGTCGTCACGAGCATCCAGGCGCTAGCCGGTGCGTTCCTGACGCCGAACATCGTCTTCCTCACCGTTCCCGACGAGATCTCGCGCGACGGTCAGCTCACGGCGATCATGGACGCCGTCGAGCGTCACGACGTCGGCGTCGTCCTCTCGGCCGCTCACCCAAAGGTGGGCTGGGGACGTCGCCGCGAGATCGCCCTCGTCCTGGGCGACCAGGGCCCGGAGTGGGAGCTGGGTCCGCGGCTCCCCCACCTTGACCTCGCGACGCTCTGCGCGTACCAGATCGGACGCAACTGGCAGGCGCGACTAACACTCGTCGCCATCGCCCCGTCGCCCGAACACCGACCGCACGCCCGCCATTATCTCGAACGCCTCTCCTCAGCTGGGCGTCTCCCGCGCGACACGCACACGGTGGTCCTCGAACGCCTCGACGCGGAGCGCCTCCGCGAGCGTCGCCCCGACCTCGCCATCCTCGGTCTCACGGAGCGCCACAACCTCGACGACGTGCGCTCGACAGTGCGTGAGCTTGGCATCAGCTGCGTGTTCGCGCACGACGCAGGCACCGAAAGCGCGATCGCATGACCGCCTCATAACGATCGCCACCCACACCATGAGAGAGTTGACACTCCGCCGAGCCCGTCGGCGCTGACCGACTCGATTGTCACGATTCGAGCCCAAAGCCCCTGCGACTGAGCCACGTAGGCCGACTACCGCGGATCGGTAAGCGGTAGCACGCGAATGCCGCCAGGTGGAAACCCGCCGCAGAACGTCGGCCGCAACCAACCTGTCCGTGCGGCCGCCGGGGATGTTGCTCGCTTCCGCGTCGCCGTCAAGCTCTGCGCGACTCCCTGCATCGGGCGATGAAGAAGGCCGGGGAACGCTTACTCGCGCCCCCGCACGGGGCCCGGTCTGTCAGCGGGCTACGAGCCTGAGTAGTCCCCACTGGTCGATTCGGACCTGGTGACAGTTGGGGCCGAACGGCCGGGCGGGGAGGGCGGTTTATGGCCACTCGGCTGTTCAGCCGTTCGTGCCTGCTGTCCGAGCTCAACGGGTTCCGCGCGGGAGACGCAGCGCTGCAGCGCCAGCGCGCAGGCTGACCTCGACGTCACGTGCCTGGTTGATCGCGTCGAGATCCGCGCCGATGAAGGTGGCTCGCCGATCAACGCGGCGGGGCGTGGCTCATGATGCCCGCGATCTCGGGGTTCCCGCGACCACCCTCTGTCACGACCGATCTGCGGCGTGCGCCACCGAGGCATCCTTCCGCGACGGGGTCCGTGCGACGGTGACCATCTCCAGCATGCAGAAGTAGAAGTCATCGCGGTCCAGGATGTACCCGTCGGCCTCCGGGTCGAAGGCGTCGTGCCACTGATGCAGTTCGTCGCTCGACAGGTATGGGGCTGCAGTCCGCGCGTACCAATCTGCGTTGCCTGCGATGTACCGCTTGGCTTCTGGCTGGAGTGGCGCCATCTTCTGGATGGCATACGTGCGGGTTGTCACGTCCTGGAGCCCTGCGCTGACGAAGAGTCCGTGCAGCCTTCGACCAACGAAGTTGTCGAACGGGGGATCAGGCGGGTCCTCGGCAAGCGCCCGGGCTGCCGCTCGCAGCACGGTCAGCGACAGCTGGACGTCCAAGGGATGGAAGATGATGACCGCGCCGTCGAAATCTTTGGCGATGATCCGTCCGTCGGGCCGAGTGACGCGCTTGTGCTCATCGAGGAGGGCGGCGGCATCAGGGACGTAGGCGAGACAGTTGCCGAAGAACACCGCGTCGAAGGTGTCGTCGGCGAAGGGGATGCGGTAGAAGTCTGCGATCACGAATTCCGTGACGTCCTCCACGCCGGCACAGGCGTTGTCCACCGCGTGGCGGATCAAGCCGGGCGACAAGTCGGCGCCGATGACCTTCCCGTCCGGGCCGACCTGCTGTGCCAGCAGCTGTGTCCACAGTCCTGGGCCGCAGCCCAGGTCCAGGACCACACCGCCCGGCTCGACCTCGAGGTCCTCGACCATCTGGCGCCGTTCACGCTCCTTCGCGCGGTGATGGTCCACCAGCCAGTCGACGGCGGTGAGCTCGAGCCCCTGGTCGCCCTGGAACGAGCCTGATCTTCCCATGCTTCCTGCCCTGCCGCCTGTTGCCACCCTATGCGTGTTGAGGTCGAGCACAACCGGTCCGTCCCGACGAGCCCTCCCCGGCGGCGTCACCACACGACAACGGGCGTCGGATCGGGGCCACGGTGGTGAACCCTGCGATCCAGTGACGGGGTCACCGGTTCAAGCGCCTGCGGAGCCGCGGCGACGGGCGATGACAGTTGGCCTCTGTCGGTCATCGCAAAGCGGGCTGGGACGAACGCGCACGATCACGTCTCCGCGTGGGCGGTGATGCGCGGGCGGACGGTCAGCGCGTAGATCAAGGTCCCCACCGGCGGGAGCACCACCTGCACCGCGACCCACAGCCACTTGCTGTGGCCCACCATCCGGAAACGGTCCCTCGATTGTGCGGCGGCGTCGACGACGCCGGTCAGGACCAGGATGGCTCCGAACAGCCACAAGGTCGCGTCCACACACTCCACCGGTCCGACCGGGGGGGAGGCTACCGCCGGTAGCATGGCCGGCCGGCCGCGTGCGGAAGCAGTCCCTTGAAGATCCTGGTCGCCGACCAACTCGCCGAGTCCGGCGTCGCCGCGCTCGCCATCGACCACGACGTCGACGTCAAGACCGGCCTGTCCAAGCAGGATCTGGTGTCGGTCATCCCCGGCTACGACGCGGTCGTGGTCCGCTCCGCCACCACCATCGACGCCGACGTGATCGCGTCCGGCACCAACCTGAAGGTGATCGCCCGCGCCGGCATCGGTCTGGACAACGTCGACGTGGCCGCCGCCACGCGCGCGGGGATCGTGGTGTGCAACGCCCCGCAGTCCAACATCGTCTCCGCCGCCGAGCACACCGTCGGCATGCTGTTGGCGCTGGCGCGCAACATTCCCCAGGCCGACGCGGCGTTGCGCGCCGGACGTTGGGAGCGGGCCCGCTGGAGCGGGACCGAGCTACACGGCAAGACGCTCGGCGTGGTCGGGTTGGGTCGCATCGGGGTCCTGGTCGCCCAGCGCTGCAACGCGTTCGGGATGAGGCTGACCGCCTACGACCCCTACATCTCGGTGGACCGTGCCGCGCGGATGGGCGTGGAGCTGATCGACGACCTCGACGAGCTGCTGCGCCGCGTCGACTTCGTCAGCATCCACCTGCCCAAGACCTCCGAGACGGTCCATCTGATCGGCGCGCAGCGGTTGCGGCTGATGAAGCCCACCGCCCGGCTGATCAACGTCGCCCGGGGCGGGATCGTCGACGAGGACGCCCTGTACGAGGCGCTCCGCGACGGGGTTATCGCCGGCGCCGCCCTCGACGTGTTCGCCGAGGAACCGACCACCTCCAGCCCGCTGTTCGGGATCGACAACGTCGTGGTCACGCCCCACCTGGGCGCATCCACACGCGAAGCGCAGGACAAGGCCGGGGTCCAGGTCGCCGAGGCGGTGAACCTCGCCCTGTCCGGCGAGTTCGTCCCCACCGCGGTCAACGTCCAGGGCGGCGCCATGGACGAGGCGGTCCGCCCCTTCCTCGAGGTCGGCGAGAAGCTCGGCCGGCTGTTCACCGCCCTGGCGGAGGGCGGCTTCGGCGGCGAGGTCACCATCGAGTACATCGGCGAGCTCGCCGGCGCCGACACGCGCGTGCTCGGATTGGCGGTGCTCAATGGGTTGCTCCGCGACGTCGTCCACGAGCCAGTCACGTTCGTCAACGCCCCGCTCCTGGCCGAGGAGCGCGGCATCCAGCTGCGCGAGGTCAGCGACGCCCACTCCAAGGAGTTCATCTCTCTGCTGCGCGTGCACGGCCCCGACCGCGACGGCAACAGGGTACGGGTCTCGGGCACGGCGCTGCAGCCCAGCGGCCGCGAACGGCTGGTCGAGGTCTGGGGCGTCACCATCGACATCGAGCCGACCCCCTACATGGCGTTCTTCCGCTACGAGGACCGGCCAGGCATCATCGGGACGGTCGGGACGATCCTCGGCGACGGCGACGTCAACATCGCCAACATGCAGGTCGGGCGGCGCTCCGCCGGGGGAGAGGCGATCATGGTGCTGTCACTCGATCAGCCGGTCGCGCGCGACGTCCTGGACCGCATCACCGCCGAGATCGGTGCGTTCGAGGCCCGCGCGATCACCCTCGACTGACGGCCAGCCGGCGCCGTCAGTCCAGGCCGTCGAGGAGCACTCGCGTCACCGGCCGGAAGTGGCGGGGCGCGAGGTTGTCGTCGATCGGAAGCACCGCGTCGGTCATGCCACGGACCTGAGCGACCATGAGTGCGGGGTCGTTGACGTCGGCGATCGACAGCGTCTCGATCCCCCGTTCGATCGCAGCCCCCGCCCAACCGTGGTCGGCGATCACCAGGTCGGGTTCGATCGGGTGGAGCGCGTCCAGGCATGCCTCCATCAGGCCGCTGCGGTGGGTGTGGTGCAGCTCCCCACCCGACCACGCGACGGCGACGGCGTCGAGGTAGCGGACGCCGAGCTTGTGATCACCTTGCTCCATCAGGTCGCGGACGTCGTCGAGGGGGGTCAGCAGCTCGCAACCTGCCCAGTCCAGCGTCCGCGCAATCGCCCCGTAGTGGGCCAGCAGGCCGGTGGGGTGACCGGTGGCGACCAGGACCTGCGCTCCGCCGTCCGCTGCCGCCGCCAGGGAGCTGCGGTGGCGCTCGATCGCCGCGATGGTCGCGTGCGGCTCGATACGCCCTGGACCGTCCTCGGGCAGCCGGCGGGGGTCGGCCCCACAGATCCTCGTCACCGCCGCCACCGCATCCTCGGCTGACACGTCGAACGAGAACCCGAACGTGTAGTCGATGTGGCCGTCGGCGAGCTTCTGGGCGTTGCCCAGCGTGCTCGACGGCGGCGTGGCGACGTCCCCGGTGAGACGGCTGGCGACCAGCGCGGCGGTCAGATCCATGTCGCGGGCGACGGTAGCCGCGGTGTCCGAACGTCGGCGCGGCCAGGCGTCCAGGTTGGAAGGATGTGGCCCGAGATCGCTGACGAAAACGCCAACAGGGAGAGACATGGCTGCTGTCGCCCCGTCCGATGCCGCCGCCGACGCGCCCGAAGACATCACCGTCATCAGCTCCGAGTTCGATGACGGCGAGATCATCACGGCGCAGTACACCTGCGACGGTCGGGACGTGTCCCCGCCCTTGACGTGGGAGGACGTCCCCGACGGCACTGCCGAGCTGGTGGTGACGGTCGAGGACCCCGACGCGCCCGACGAGACGTTCGTGCACTGGATGGTCGCCGGCATCGAACCCACCTCACCGGGGATCCTCGAGGGCGGCGTGCCCGAGGGCGCCACGGTTGGTCTCAACGACTTCGGCGAGAACACCTACAAGGGGCCATGCCCCCCGCACAACCACGGGCCGCACCGGTACGTGTTCACGGTGATGGCGCTCCGGGAGGGCACCCGGCTGGAGCCGAGATTCACCGCAGACGACCTCTACGACCAGCTCGAGGACAACGTCCTGGCCAAGGGCGTGCTGATCGGTCGCTACGGACGCACCCCCCGCCCGCCGGTGAAGAGCGGGTAACCAGCACCGTCGTTCGGCTGCAACCGGCTGACCCCGATCGCGAAACGCTCCGACTTTCCCGGATCAGCGCATGCGGCCGATCGCCAGGAGACTCTGGCCGAACGGCACCCGCGCGTACCGCTCGACGAGACGGCTGGCGGGGACGGTCACCGATTCCGAGATCCTCACGACGGCCGGGTCCAGGTGCGGGCGCCTCATCAGCCGCGATGCGACCAGCCACGTCAACGCTCCGAGCAGGTTGAAGTAGCGCAGCTCCTCCATCACGAAGCCGGCGCCCTGGAACAGCCTGACCATGCGGTCCTTGGTATAGCGGCGGTGGTGGCCGTAGCGAGCATCCAGCGCGCCGCTGAGCTGAGGGTGCGCCGGGACCAGCACACAGACGTGGCCGCCGATCTGCAGCATCCGGCCGGTGGCGCGGATGGCGGCCATGTCGTCAGCCCACAGCGGGAGCACATCGATCAGCATGGCCGTGTCGAACTGGGCATTCGCGAAGATCGTGTACTGCTCGAGGGGCCTCTGGATCACCTCGACGTTGTCCAGGCCCAGATCGGCGATCGCGGCGCACATCGCCGGATCCGGCTCGAGCGCGACCACCTCCGGGACGCGGCGGGCGATCCACCGGGTGTAGTTGCCGATGCCGGCGCCCACGTCGATAACCCGTCCTCGCAGCACTGAGCCGAACGAGTCGACGACCCACCGTTGGTAGCTCACGGCATCGCGGAGCAGCCCCAGGTCGTACCGCTCGATCTCGTCGTGTGCCATGACCTCCCCGAGCCCGGACCCTACCGGGGCCGGCGTCGCGGCGGGGCGGCAGCGACGCTGGGGTGTCACCCGCGGCGACCGACACGGAGGTCGGCAGGGACACTGTGATCCGTGAGCCGGTGGCGGTGGATGATGCGGATCGGGGCGGTGGCGGCCGCGGCCGTCCTCGTCACCGTGTTCGTGCAGCCGGTGCGGGTGCGTCTGGTCGCAGCGGTGACGGTGGCTGAGGCGTTGGACGTGCCGGTGGCCCGGCCGTTCGCCGTCTCCGTCGAGCGGCGGCCGGCCGTCGTCGGCGGTGTCCTGGGTGACCTCTACGACCCCGGGACATCGGCCCCGGGCGTGGTCCTGGTGCCCGGCGCGACACCGGCTGGGGCCGATGACGCCCGTGTCGTGCGACTCGCTCGGGCGTTGGCCCGCTCGGACCGGACGGTGTTCGTCCCGGTCCTGGCCCTGTACCGGCAGGAACTCCGCCCCGACGATGTCGACCGCATCGTGCTGGCGGCGGCTGCCCTGTCCGGGGATGACCGCGGTCCGGTCTCGCTGGTCGGGATCTCGTTCGGAGGTTCGCTGTGTCTGCTCGCCGCGGCCGACGCGCGCCTCGACGGCCGTCTCGCCCAGGTCGCCACCTTCGGCGCCTACTTCGACCTGATCGGGGTCGTCCAGGCTGCCACCACCGGGGTGTCGCTGGTCGGCGGCGACCGGATCGCCTGGGACGCCGATCCCCGCGCGCAGGACATCGTCCGCGACCGCCTCATCCAGCTGCTGCCTCGGGGCCAGCAGCGGCCGGCGCGACGTGCGCTGGCCGGCGACGTGAACCCCGACCACCTGCTCCCGTCCGCGCTGGCCGTGTACCGGGTCATGACCAACGAGGACCCGGCGCGGACCTGGCCGCTCGCCGCGGAGCTGCCCGCGACCATCCGTCACCGCATCGCCGAGGTGTCGCCGTCGTCGGTCGCGGAACGTCTCGACGTGTCGATCGTGGCTTTGCACGCCCCCGACGATCCGGTGGTCCCCTTCGGGGAGCTCCTGCGGCTTGGCGCCGCGGTTCCCCGAGCGGAGCTGATCACCGTCGACAGCTTCGATCACGTCGACATCGACCTGGCTTCGCCCGGTGGGTGGTTCGCCGCCGTCGACGACCTGTGGAGCGCGTGGCGGTTCGCCACCGCCATCCTCAACAGCCAGGAGGGCTGGTGGCCATAACACGGCAGCGCGGAGTCGGCCGCATCGACCAGCGACGCAGTGAGCGGCGGCGCGAGTCCTGCCTGGTTGACTGGCCCGCGTGGAGGGATACGACGCGTCGACGTACGGCGAACGCTGGGCCGCCGACTACGACCAGTGGACGGTCACGAGCGGCATCGCGGCGACCACTGCCGCGGCCGTCGCCGGCCTCACCCGACTCCTGGACGACATCGGGCATCCCTCGGGTCCCGCGCTGGAGCTCGGCATCGGGACCGGTCGGGTCGCACTGCCGCTGGCTGACCGTGGCGTGGCCATCCACGGGATCGACTCCTCACCCGCGATGGTGGAGCGGTTGCGGGCCAAGCCCGGCGGCCAGGACATCCCCGTCACGGTCGGCGACTTCGCCGATGTCGCGGTGGACGCCACGTTCCCGCTGGTCTTCGCGGTGTTCAACACCTTCTTCGCGTTGCGGGATCAGGCAGCGCAGGTCCGCTGCTTCGCTGCCGTCGCCGAGCACCTGACGCCCGGGGGCGTGTTCGTCCTCGAGACCTTCGTCCCCGACCCGGCACGTTTCACCGATGGGCAACGAGTGGCGGTCGGTGATCTCGACGTCGACAGCGCGGCTCTGGAGGTGTCGCTGCACGACCCGGTCCGCCAGCAGGTGCGCTCCCACCACCTGCACGTGAGCGCCGAGGAGGTGCGGGTCATGCCGGTGGTGATCCGGTACGCGTGGCCGAGCGAGCTCGACCTCATGGCGCAGCTGGCCGGGCTGCGGCTCCGTCACCGCTGGGCGGACTGGAGCCGGGCGCCGTTCACCGCCGCGAGTCGGGCCCAGATCGCCGTGTACGACGAGCAACGATCCTGACGCGACAGACACCGCCCGGATACCGACGGGGCGTGGTGATCGGCACCTTCGGGTGCCACTACGCTCACGCACCTGCCGGCCTGGGCGAGGAGCATCGCATGGCGGTCATCAAGACGATCGATCTGGTCGGCGTCTCGACGGACTCCTGGCGCGACGCCGCGCATCAGGCGCTCGACGAGGCCAACCGCACGCTCCGCCACATCGAAGGCTTCGACGTCCTGGAGACCTCCGCGGTCGTGCGCGACGGTCAGATCGCTGAGTACCACACCCACGTGCGGATCAAGTTCCGCATCCAGCGCTAGTGTCCTGTCCGATTGAAGCGCTGCATTATTGTTCGGTGCCGGTTGCTTGGAGTATGTCGCCGCAGTAGCGGCCGATCGATCCCAGGATCTCTTCGCTGGTCTTGGTCCACACGAACGGTTTGGGGTCGTCGTTCCAGACCTGGATCCAGCCGAGGATGTCGGTGGCGAGCTCTTTCACCGAGCGGTGCGCGGAGCGTTGCAGCTTCT
>JAHWKW010000019.1:0-5229 GCA_019347675.1 Actinomycetota bacterium
CCCACGGGAGTCGTCCTCGACCGGCTCACCGCCGCCCAACGCACCATCCTGGGCCTCCTCGACATCCCACTACCGTGGCCCGAACACCAAGACCTTGACCCCAAACGGTGCGGAAAACGCGACTAGGACTAGGCCTCAACGGCAAGCACTGTCGACCGAGACAGTCGCCTACTGCCACGCCATCTGGAACCGCTACGCCGCCCGACGACTCTACGACCAGCCATGACCCACGTCACGGAGAACCCCTGCCTGACGACACCACCGTCGTCGTCCGTGGTGTCATGCACATCGACGACCTGCGTCGCAACGCCCTCATCACGCTGCGCCGGCACGGCTCCCCCGGCATCTCCGTGTTCGCCACAGTCGACACCACCCTCGACAAGTGCTGGCGGGTCCTGTCTACATCCCCACGCGCAGATCCGCACCACCACCGCCGGCAAACTCCGAGACGCCGGCTTCGAGCTGCGCCGCACGCTCACCCTGCCCTACCACTACGACATCGTTGTCGACGACACCGACGACGACACCCTCGCGCGGCTCCTGGGTGCTTCGACGAACCGGAACCCAATCCACCATCCACGACGGCCACCAGGATGACCCACCACTCGCCACCGTCCCACGGCTCCGGCACACTGACAGGGAGGAGGCCGCCATGGTCGACATCATCATCGATCTCGGCAGTGTGGACGAGGACTGGCACTACCTGCCCTGACCGAGGATCTCCGTTCGGACGTGGAACCGGCCCCCGGGAGGCGCCTGCTCGCAGGTCGCGACGACGACGTCTGGGTCGTCGAGATCGTCGACGTTCGTGAAGACCTCATCCACTTCAAGCTCATCGAGCGGGGCCGCATCGACATCCCATCCCGACGCGCAGCCGGCTGACAGCTCCCGCACACCGCAACATCCTCGGGTACCTGACGCGCCCGCACAGTCAGCGTGATCGACCTGCATCTCAACGCCCCGGTGTTCACCCCCGCGGTCGTTCACTGACGACCGTCATGGCCGGTCACGTCAGGGGAGCCGGGCAACGGTGGGACCGAGCACGAGCTACCCACCGAACGCGAACACCAGGTAGGCACTGACCAGCACACCCCCGCGCCCCACCGGAGCAGCTTGCGGCTCATCAGGAGAACGGGGATGAGGATGACCTGCCGACCGCGACTGGGAGGTAGAACCGCTCGCTCGGCGTGTCCACGTGGAAGGGACTGACCAGCGCGATCCCGCCGGCGTTGAAGAGGAAGAAGCGAGGACGGAGCCACTGTGAAGGCGATCGACCGTCGGGTGGACAGCCGCTGCGGCTTCTCCACGACCTCGGCGACCTCACCGGTCGGTCGGACATCAAGGCCGCACCGACCCAACCAGGCGAGGTACACCACGGCGATGACGTACCCCGCGACGAGCAGGGCACCGTCCGGCCGGGACAGGCGCCCGTCCCATCGCGACCGCGGTCAGCATGAGCGCCGCAGCCACGGGTACGGCCAACACCGGCCGGGGCACCTTCTGGAAGCGCAAGGGAACGATCAGTGCTGTCAGGCCGAAGGCCAGTGCGATCGCGATCATCCCCTGTCCCAGGATGGTCGCCAGAACGATGCCTGTCGCGCCTTCGACCGACCCGACCACTCCGACCGCCAAGTTCTCGGGATGGAAGCCGAGGAAGACAACAGCGATGAGGAAGGTGGACAAGCCAGGAGACCGTGCGAACCCGACCGTGCCCTCGATGAGATGCTCCGGGAAGAACACCACGAGTGCCACGCCGGCGAGAGTGAGGCCCGGCCGCCGCGTCCACGACTCGCCGGGCTATCACGGCGCGTAGCATGCACGGCGATGGCGATGGGGCTCGCCGACAACCGCCCGCGTGGCTGATAGCTCCTGTGACGACCGTTGCGGTTGACGCAGGAGGCCACGTGGTGAGCGACCCGCAGCTGACCGAACCCTCACCTGAGGCGCCCTACCGGCTGCTGCGGGTGCTCGACGGGCCTCGTGCGACCGTTCGCCGCCACCTTCCCTTGGCGTGGCGTCGGCGTCTCGCGGTGCTCATCGGCGGGTGTGCCGGCTCGGGCCTGCGGATCGCCGTCGGCACGCTGCCCGCCAACCCCGCGGGCTGGCCGTGGGCGACGTTCATCGTCAACCTCACCGGTGCGCTGCTGCTCGGCTACCTGCTGGTCCGCTTCGAGCAGGCCGCCACCAGCACCGTGCTGACCATCCCGCTGCTGTGCGTGGGAGTGCTCGGCTCCTACACGACCTTCTCGGCGCTGTCGGCCGAGACCTGGCAGCTGGCGACCAGCGGACGGACGGGGGTCGCGGCCGGCTACGCCGCGGCGAGCATGCTCGGCGGGTTGCTGGCGGCGCTGGTCGGGATCCGACTCGCCGAGCGACGCCCGTGATCACCACCGCTGCGATCATCGCAGGAGGGCTCGGCGCGCTCGCCCGTTACGGCCTGACCGGGATCGTGCAACGCCGTACCGGGTCGAGCCAGCCGTGGGGCACCGCGGTCGTCAACATCACCGGCGCCGCGCTACTCGGGTTGCTGATCACACTTCACGCCACCCACCGCGTACCCGAGTCGGTGCTGACGGTTGCCGGCACGGGGTTCGCCGGCGGGTTCACGACCTTCTCCACGTGGATGGTCGAATCCGTCCGGCTCACCGAACCGCCGACCCCACGGCAGCTGCGCGCCGCCGCCGTCAACCTGGCCGGCATGTTCGCGGCCGGGATCGCCGCGGTCGCGACCACCAGCTGGCTGCTCAACCTGGCCTGACCGAGGACACCACCATGGAGAACGTCACCGACGGCAAGCTGCTGCGGATCTTCGTCGGCGAGGACGACGAACACGACGGACGTCCCCTCTACCACGCCATCGTCGAACTGCTCCGCCGCGAGGGACTGGCCGGCGCGACCGTGGTCCGCGGCATCATGGGGTTCGGCCGTTCCAGCATCGTGCACACCGCCAAGGTCCTGCGGCTGTCCGAGGACCTCCCCATCGTCATCGAATGCGTCGACCGGGCCGGCAACATCGAACGCGTCCTGCCAGCACTCGACGACCTCATCGACGAAGGTCTCGTCACCATCGAACACGCCGAGGTGCGCATCTACCGCGGACGCGATCAAGGCACGTTCTGACGACGAATTCCCTCTTCCGATGCCTGCTCTCGTCCCGACGGCTGCGCCGAACCGCCGCGGACGCCCGGTCCACCATCCTCGCAGCGGAGTCGACGTCGTCACAGACGCCGAGCTCCGTGCCGGGTCCGCGAGCGCGTTCGCCGTCAGCCAGGACCGCGTCGTGCCGCAGCGCACGTTGATGGCTCGATGTGGGGAAACCTTGCTTGACAGGCCGGCGCACGGGAAGTAACGTATCGAACGTATGTTCGGAGTCGTCCGGGGGGCACCGGCGACAGGCAACACCGATGACCCACGGCAACACCGAGCTGGACGCGGCCACACCGCGCCAGCAGCTGACGCTGACCTCCGCCCCCACCGCGCCAACGACCACGCCAACGACCACGCCAACGACCGCGCATGCGTCCGACCGTCGGGTGCCGGCAACGTCCGCCGCCGCCGCTGGCCGCCCCGGTGCGCCTCCGGCCGGCGACGTGGCCGTGGCCGTGGACGTGGCGGGGGCGCTGGCCGGCCTCGACGATGCCGTGGGCGTGGACGTGGCGGGGGCGCTGGCCGGCCTCGACGATGCCGTGGCCGGCGTGGCCGCCATCGACCCGGAGACGATCCATCCCCACGACCTGCCCGGGGCGGTCAAGCAGCTGCGTCGTGCCCGCAACCGGCTGGAGGCGGTCGACACGTCGTGGCTGGCCACCGTGCAACGGCGCCGAGCCCACAAGGCCGACGGTGCCCGTGACGCGGCGACCTGGGCACGCGACCAGCTGGGCTCGTCGTGGCGTGACGCGGCCGGCCAGCTCAACACCGCCGACAAGCTCGACGCTCTGCCGGCCACCAAAGGGGCGTTCGCCGACGGCGACATCTCCCGCGACGCGGCCGCCGAGATCATCAAAGCCACCAGCGACCAGCGCCTGGCGGGACGCGACATCGAAGACCAGCTGGTCGACGCCGCCAAGAACGGCGGACCCGACCTGGTGCGAAAGACCGCCCGCACGCTCAAGACGGCGCTGGCCGACCACGACCAGGCCGCCGACGACGCCGCCGCCCGCCACCGCGACCGCTACGCCCACGTGCACGTCGGTGACGACGGCAGCGTCACGATCGACGCCCAACTCGACGCGGTCAACGGCGAGTGGTTCCTGGCGGCGTGGCGGCCGCTGCTGCGCGAGATGCACACCACCGGGCCCCAGCTGGAGGTCCGCACCCGCTCCCAGCGCGCCGCCGACGCCCTCGGCGAGCTCGCCCGGCGCGCCATCACCACCGACGTCGTGCCCGACACGGCGGGGCGCCCCGCACGCGTGATCGTCACCACCGATCTGGCCACCCTGCGCAAGGCCGTCGACGCCGACGCCAACGCCCGCCTGGGCCACACCGGCCCGATCTGCGCCGAGACCGCCCGCCGGCTGGCCTGCCACGCCAACATCGTCCCGGTCGTGCTCGACGGCGCGTCCGTCCCGATCGATGTTGGGCGCACCACCCGCGCCCCGACCGTCGGCCAGCGCGACTGCCTGCTCGTGCGCGACAAGGCCTGCCGCGGCTGCGGGGCTCCAGCCCACCTGTGCGTCCCCCACCACTGCGTGCACTGGACCGACATGGGCCCCACCGACCTCAACAACCTCGTGCTGCTGTGCTACCACTGCCACCAGCTGGTCCACGAAGGCGGCTGGAAAGTGCGGTGGAACCCCGCGACAACACCGTCACCTTCACCACCCCCCACGGGCGACAGATCGTCCGAGACCCACCCACCTGACCCCCGGGTCCCCCCACCCCCACGCCGGCCCCGCCGATCCGACCGGTCCGATCGAACGTGCCGACAGCTGCTCGACGAATCTGGTGCCATCGGCCGCGCCGGTCGCGCCTTAGCGGCCTGATCCCAGGTTCGACCTTTGCCCCGACCCGTCGGGCCCTCGGTGCCGCGCCGCGGTCTTCGACAGTGACGCTCTACTTGGTCGGCGGGTGCTCGGTGACCCACCGGGCGCGGATGCGGTAGCGGCGGAACTCCGCGTCGCCGAAGGCACGCACGCTGTCTGCATGCACGTCGTCCACGGGGATGTCGTCGCGGGTGATGCCCCGCTGCGACAGCCACTCGTCGAGTCGGGCGTCGGCGGTCTCGGCGTC
>JAHWKW010000019.1:5236-53673 GCA_019347675.1 Actinomycetota bacterium
AGCGGCGGAACTCCGCGTCGCCGAAGGCACGCACGCTGTCTGCATGCACGTCGTCCACGGGGATGTCGTCGCGGGTGATGCCCCGCTGCGACAGCCACTCGTCGAGTCGGGCGTCGGCGGTCTCGGCGTCGGTCGGGGCGACGATCATCACGAACTCGTCGGCCTGTGGTCTGGCGGTTCGTCTTCGACGTCGCCCGGCGGCGTCACCGGCTCGACGAGCGTCTCTTCCTGGGCAGTGTCCGCCGCTTCGTCCTGGTCGGCTGGCTGGGCCGGCGCCGGAGGCGCGTGCTGCGACACGCTCGCCGGTTCGGCCGGTGGTTCAGCGGGAGGCGGTGACTCGTCCTGCGGCGCCGCGGCGGCCCGCCACGCCTGTTCCAGGTCGCCCGACTCGATGGCCGCGGCGAGGATCGCGTTGCGGTGCACGGTCGTGACCGGGACGCCCACCGCCTGCATACGCTTGCGGAGGCGCGCCACGTCGTCGAGCCGGCCAGCGGCGGCGTACCGCGGAGCGTTTGGGCGTGCGCCTGCGTGTTCCCCGGCGCGCCGACCTCCGCGATGCGGTCCAGCAGTTGTGCGGCACGGTCCAGGTCCCCGGCCTTGACGAAGACCGGCCGCTTCCACCCGGCCGGGGGCGGGAACGATCCCGGCATCGAGCATCTGCCCGATGATCTCGTCGACCGGCCGCGCTGCGGCCTGCTTGAGGTAGCCAGCCAGCAGACCGTCGTAGTCGGCGGGGCGTGCAGTCAGGCCGTCGCGCTCAATGTCGGACCTCCGAGAGCTGGCCCCCGACGCGGCTCCAGCCTGGGGGTGGGGTCGGCTGACAAGCTCGGTGAAGACAGAGTGGACAAGGCCGTCTTGTGACCTCCTCGTCAAGGCCGTCGTGTGACCTCCTCAGCGTGCACTGGCCGGACACGCCGAACCTCACGCGGTGGCCCCGACGTCGGAGCGGGACGTCAACAATCCCGAATTCCGATCACTCGGTTACACCAACCGGTCACTGCCGACGCGGCACGGACGCACCAAGGATGCCTAGAACAGGCGCTATGTTACATTCGCGCGTCTGGCGCTCCTTTCTGTAGAGCTTGGGGGCAAACCATGGGTGTCACTTGCCGGGCGGCCGTCGTCGGCCAGCTTGCCGCTGCGTTGATGCTGAGCATGACGAGCACCGCGCTCGCCGCATCACCGTCGGATGCCTCGCGACGCGAGGACGTGATCGTGGTGTTCCACGACACCGTCCGCGACCCGCGCGGTGCCGCACGGGACATGGCGCGACGCCACGACGGCGAGGTCCGATTCGTCTACGAGCACGCCTTGAAGGGCTTCGCCGGCAGGTTGCCGGCGGAGGCCATCCGAGGCATGCAGTCGGACCGACGCGTCGACTTCGTCGAGCTCGACCAGCGGATCGGCATCTTCAACCAGGCGATTCCGACCGGGGTACGGCGTATCTTCGCCGATGAAAACGCCAACATCGGCATCGATGGCTCCAACGCCGACGCCGTCAACGTCGACGTGGCGATCATCGACACCGGCATCGACGACGATCGGCCCGACGAGCTGAACGTGGTTGGCGGGGCGCGCTGCACCAGCCTCGTCGGGCTGTTCCCTTCCTGCTCGGGCGGCGGCTACGACGACGACAACGGTCACGGCACGCACGTGGCCGGGACGGTGGGCGCCATAGACGACAACGATGGCGTGGTGGGCGTGGCCCCAGGGGCGCGGCTGTGGGCCGTCAAGGTCCTCACCGCGAACGGCACCGGGTGGATGTCGCAGGTGGCGGCCGGAGTCGATTGGGTCACCGCCAGGGCCAAGACGATCGAAGTCGCCAACATGAGCCTCGGCTGCGAATGCTCCAGTAGCGCGTTGGACAGGGCCATCTCCGGCTCGGTCGCAAAGGGCGTCGTCTACGCGGTCGCCGCCGGCAACGACGACGCGGACGCCAACGATTTCTCGCCCGCCAACCACAAGGACGTCATCACCGTGTCGGCTCTCGCCGACTTTGACGGCGAGCCCGGTCACGTCGGAGCATCGACCTGCCGGAAGGACCAGGACGACACACTCGCGGACTTCAGCAACTGGGGCACGACGGTCGAGGTCGCTGCCCCGGGCGTGTGCATCCTGTCGACGGTGCCCCGCGAGCTTGATACGAGCGGCGCTCCTGCCGACGGCTACGCCACCTACAGCGGCACGTCGATGGCCTCGCCGCATGTCGCCGGCGCTGCGGCGCTTCTGGCCAGCAGGAACAATCCCAACAGCGCGTCGGACGTTCAACTGATCCGCGACACCATCCTGAGCGCGGGCAACTTCGACTGGATCGACGACTCAGGTGACGGCGTCATGGAGCCGCTACTCGACGTGGGCGTCTCAACCGTCTTCGACCCCATCCTCACCGGCGAGAACAGCCCATCCAGCGCCGACTCCAATTGAGGCTGCACGCAAGTCCAGTGCGCCTTCCACCGTTCGCCATCACCGTCGACGCTCCACGCCTCCAACGGGGCTCCGGTCCGGCGCAGGGCGCCGGTCGTCCGGGCAGGTGTCGCGCCCCGGTCTTCGACAGTGACGCTCTACTTGGTCGGCGGGTGCTCGGTGACCCACCGGGCGCGGATGCGGTACCGGCGGAACTCCGCGTCGCCGAAGGCACGCACGCTGTCTGCATGCACGTCGTCCACGGGGATGTCGTCGCGGGTGATGCCCCGCTGCGACAGCCACTCGTCGAGTCGGGCGTCGGCGGTCTCGGCGTCGGTCGGGGCGACGATCATCACGAACTCGTCGGCCTGTGGTCTGGCGGGTTCGTCTTCGACGTCGCCCGGCGGCGTCACCGGCTCGACGAGCGTCTCTTCCTGGGCAGTGTCCGCCGCTTCGTCCTGGTCGGCTGGCTGGGCCGGCGCCGGAGGCGCGTGCTGCGACACGCTCGCCGGCTCGGCCGGTGGCTCAGCGGGAGGCGGTGACTGGTCCTCCGCGGCGGCCGCCGGCTCGGCCCGTCCCGACTCGCCCGGGGGCGACGGCTCGCCCCCCGGGGCGCCTCGGGCCGGTTCGGCGGGGCCGGGGCCCGGCTGGTCGGCGGAGACGCCCTGCGGTACGTGGTCGCCGCGACCGGTCGCGTCGAAACCAGTGACGGCGGTATCGGGCTCCTCGCCGAGCTGGCGCGGGGTCTCCCCCGTCGCCCAGCGCACCGCCGCGTGGTGGCGGTCGTCCGCGTCGATGCCCGCGGTCGTCATCAGCTCCAGCAACGCCTTGGTCTGCGCGGCCTTGCCCTTCTTGGCGTACTCCCACATCAGCTCGCGGTAGCGCGGCTCGGTAATCGGCACGCCGGCGGCGACCAGGCGCTCGAGCAGCGCGCGTGCGTCGTCGAGTCGTTTGCGCCGTACCAGCGTCGAGATCACGTCACCAGCGTGGGTGGTCGGTGGAGCGATGCCTGCCGCCACGACCCGGTCCAGGAGCGCGACCGCGTCCTCGGGCCGCTTGCCCGACAGGCGCGACAGCAACGTCCCGATCGAACGCTGGTCCAGCGCGCCGGCGGCCAGGAGCCGCTCGGCGAGCCCCAGGGCCTCGGCGATCCGGCCAGCGCGGACGTATCCGCCCAGCAGGAGCCGTTCGTGGCGGCCCTCGACGGGGACGCCTGCGCGTCGCAGCCGGTCCAGCAGCGCTTCGGCTTCGTCGAGGCGACCGCCGCGGACGTACGCGGTGACAGCGGCGACCACGTGCCCGGGTTGGGGCTGCATCCCCAGGATCAGCATCCACTCGAGCGCCCCGGCTGCTCGATCGGGAGCCGACGCCGACATCGACAGGTTGAACAGCCGCTGAACGTTGGCGGTGGTCGGGACCTGCCCGGCCTCGGCGAGGTCCTCGGCGGCCCGCCACGCCTGTTCCAGGTCGCCTGACTCGAGGGCCGCGGCGAGGATCGCGTTGCGGTGCACGGTCGTGACCGGGACGCCCACCGCCTGCATACGCTTGCGGAGGCGCGCCACGTCGTCGAGCCGGCCAGCGGCGGCGTACCCGCGGAGCAGGTGGGCGTGCGCCTGCGCGTTCCCCGGCGCGCCGACCTCCGCGATGCGGTCCAGCAGTTGTGCTGCACGGTCCAGGTCCCCGGCCTTGACGAAGACCGCGACGGCCGCTTCCACCCGGCCGGGGGCGGGAATGATCCCGGCATCGAGCATCTGCCCGATGATCTCGTCGACCGGCCGCGCTGCGGCCTGCTTGAGGTAGGCAGCCAGCAGACCGTCGTAGTCGGCGGGGCGTGCAGTCAGGCCGGCGCTCGAGACCTGCCCGAGGAGCTGGCGGGCGATGCGCAGCTTGCCCGCAGCCAGGTAGACGGCGAGGAGGTCGCGGGCGGTCTCCGGCTTCAAGCGGATGCCCTCGGCGCTCATCGCCTCGAGCAGGTTCGCCGCGTCGCCCAGCCGGCCGGCCCGCGCGAGGCTCCGGACAAGCTGGGCGTAGTCCTCGTCGCTCGGTGCGATGCCGTCGGCGCGCATCTCGCGGATGACCTGGTGCGCCCCGTCGATGTGTCTCGCCCGGGTGTAGGCCTCCAGCAGGACGCCGTAGTGGTCGCGTGTGGGTGTCAATCCCGCGGCACGCATGCGCTCCAGCACGGCGCGGCTCTTGTCCGGCTCGCCGCTGGCCGCGAACTGGCGGATGGCCCGGGCGTACGACTCCGGGCTGGGCTGGATCTGGCGGGGGTCGGTGGCGGGCGGGGGGACGGGCGGTTGCACGCCCGGGGAGCGGTCGGTGTTCATGGTTCTCCAAGGTCGAGGAGGTGCTCGAGCCCGACGGTCAGCCCCCGTCGGTTCGGCACCTCACGGATGGCGAGGAGGACACCGGGCATGAACGCGGTTCGGTCGACCGTGTCGTGCCGGATGGACAGCGTCTGGCCCTCGGCGCCGAACAGGACCTCCTGGTGGGCGACCAGGCCGGGCAAGCGGATGGCGTGGATGCGGATGCCGTCCGCCTCGGCTCCACGCGCCCCCGGATGCTCGTCGTCACCCAGGACCGGCTTGGGTGCGTCGCGACGGGCCCGGGCCAGCAGCCCAGCGGTCCGCAGCGCGGTCCCGCTGGGAGCGTCGGACTTGCCGTCGTGGTGCAGCTCGATCACCTCCACGTGGGGCAGGTGCCGCGATGCGGTCTGCGCCAGGTGCATCAGCAGGACCGCGCCGAGCGCGAAGTTCGGCGCGACCATGGCGTTGGCCGACCCCGCGTCGGACCGTTGCCGCCAACGCGCGAGGTCGTCGTCGGTCCACCCGGTGGTCCCGACCACGGCATGCAGCCCATGTTCGAGGTACCAGGTCACGTTCTCGCCGACGGCAGCCGGCGTCGTGAAATCGACCACGACCTCCGCCCCGGCGTCGGCCAGGTCACGCCGGTCGTCGCCCTGATCGATCCGGGCGACGAGGTCGAGGCCGTCGGCGTCCGCGACAGCCTGACAGACGGTCCGCCCCATCCGGCCCCTCGCGCCGGCGACGCCGACCCTGACCATGTGCGTCGACCTCCCGCCGCGACCGTGCCACAGGCTAGGCGCCACGGCAGGACGCAGCGACCTCGACGGATCAGTCGGCCACGACCTCGCCGAAACGATCGCCGTCGTCGAACGGGCCGACCACCGCCAGACAGCGTGGTGGCGCGTACAGCTCCTCGATGACGGCGCGGACCTGATCGACGTCGACCGCGTCGATGCGCTGCAGCGTCTCCTCGACGCCGATCAGGTCCACGTCGGTACACACCATCTTCCCGAGCCGGGTCATCCGGGAGCCGGTGTCCTCCAACCCGAGCACCATCCCGCCCTTGACGTTGCCCTTGGCTCGGGCGACCTCCTCGGCGTCGAGCGTGTCGGGGAGGCGGTCGAGCTGTTCGCGCAGGACCTTCAGCAGCTCGTCGGTCTTGGCCGGGGTCGTCCCGGCGTAGGTCCCCCAGTAGCCGCCGTCGGCGTAGGACGCGTGGTAGCTGTACGTGGAGTACGCCAGGCCGCGCTGTTCACGCACCTCCTGGAACAGCCGGGACGACATCCCCCCACCGAGGAGCGCGTTGGCGACCAGGAGCGCGAACCGCCGGTCGTCGTCGCGGGGCAGTCCCCGTCCGCCGAGCACCACGTGGGCCTGCTCGGTCGGGCGGTGGCGGACGTTGACGTCACCGGCGCCGTACCGCTGCGGCGGGTGACGCTCCGGTCGGTCGCCGCCCGGGCGGCCCAGGTCCCCGGCGAAACCGTCCACCAGGGCGACGACCGCGTCGTGGTCGACGCTGCCCGCGACCGCCACGGTCAGGTTCGATGGCCGGTAGTAGGACTCGTAGTAGCCGTACACCTGGTCGCGGTTCATCGCCGCGATGGATTCGGCTGTGCCCAGCACCTCCCGCGCCAGCGGATGGCCGCGCAGGACCACGTCGGCGAAGTCGGAGTGCACCAGGTCCTCGGGGGTGTCGACGTGGATGTTGATCTCCTCGAGGACCACCTGGCGTTCCTGGTCGACGTCGGCCGCGGCGATGGTGGCCGAGCGGATCATGTCGGCGAGCACGTCGGCAGCCACCGGCAGGTCGCGGTCCAACACCCGCGCGTAGAAGCAGGTGTACTCCTTGGAGGTGAAGGCGTTGAGGTCACCACCGACGGCGTCGAGCGCCGCGGCGATGTCCTTGGCGCTCCTGCCGGCCGTCCCCTTGAACAGCAGATGTTCGAGGAAGTGGGACGCGCCGGTGTCATCGCCCGCCCGGCCGTCGCCGGGGCCGCGTTCGTCTCGTGAACCGACCCGGATCCAGAAACCGATCGCGGTCGAGCGCACGGCGGGCATCGGTTCGGTGACGACCTGTATGCCGTTGTCGAGTTGCGTGCGTACGACGTCCACCTGTCCTCCCAGGTCGCGGGCCGGGTCGCGGGCCAGGTCGCGGGCCAGGTCGCGGGCAGTCGCGGGCGCTGCAGCGGGCGCCTCCGGATGCTCGCGCCAGGCGGGTCTACTCGCGGCTGCGGGTCCGGGTGCGGACGCGTCCGCCTTCGTCGCCGCGGTCGCCCCCGCGCCGTCCGCGGTCACGCTGACGGTCGTCACTGGGGTCACGCTCACGGTCGTCGCCGCGGTCGCGTTCGCCGCCCTCGCCGCTTTGACGTGGGCCTGCTTGCGCCGTGGCCCCTGCGTCGCGGCGTTCACCGTCGCCGTCCAGGCCCTCGTCGACGAAGTCCAGCGAGTACTTCCCGCCGGGGCGGACCTCCTTGACCTCGACGTACACGGTGTCGCCGACCGACAGCGCCTCCTCGGCGTGGTCGAGGCGCTTCCCGGCCTTCTGCCCGATCTTGGAGATGTGCAGCAGGCCGTCCACGCCCGGCGTGAGCGACACGAACGCCCCGAAGTCCACGGTCTTGACGACCGTCCCGCGGTAGCGCTCGCCCTCCTTGGGCACGACCGGGTTCGCGATCGCGTTGACGCGGTCGGCTGCGGCGTCGGCTTGATCGCGTTGCGCGGCGTAGATGCGGACGATCCCGCGGACACCGTCGTCGTCCACGTCGATGTCGGCGCCGGTCTCCTCGGTGATCTCGCGGATGATCTTCCCCTTGGGGCCGATCACCTCGCCGATCTTGTCCATCGGGATGTGGATCGTCATCACCTGCGGGGCGTTGGGCTTCACCTCGGTCCGTGGCTCGGCGATCGTGGCGACCATCACCTCGAGGATCTCCAGCCGCGCCTCGCGAGCCTGCAGCAGTGCGGACGCCAGGACGTCCGCCGGGATGCCGGTGAGCTTGGTGTCGAGCTGCAACGCGGTGATGAGGTTTTCCGTGCCGGCGACCTTGAAGTCCATGTCGCCGAAGAAGTCCTCCACCCCTTGGATGTCGGTCAGCGTGGTGTAGCTGTCGCCCTCCTTGATCAGCCCCATCGCGATCCCGGCGACCGGGGCGTGGATCGGCACCCCGCCGTCCATCAGCGACAGCGTCGATGCGCAGACGCTGGCCATCGACGTCGACCCGTTGGAGCTGACCACCTCCGACACCAGCCGCATCGCGTACGGCCAGGCGTCCTCATCGGGGATGACCGGCAGCAGCGCACGCTCGGCGAGGAGCCCGTGACCGATCTCGCGGCGCTTCGGTGAGCCGATCCGGCCGGCCTCGCCCGTGGAGTACGGCGGCATGTTGTAGTGGTGGATGTAGCGCTTCTCCTCCTCGGGGGCGAGCGTGTCGAGCCGCTGGGACTCGCGGAGCGCGCCCAGCGCCAGCACGTTGACGACCTGCGTCTCGCCGCGCTCGAAGATGCTGGACCCGTGGACCTTGTCCAGGACGTTGACCTCGGCGGTCAACGACCGGATGTCGCTCGGCCCGCGGCCGTCCACGCGCGTCTCGGTCTCGCTGACGAGCCTGCGGACGACCGTCTTCTCCAGGCTCCGGAAAGCCTGCTTGGCCTGCTTGCCCCGCTCATCCTCGTCGAGGTCGGCGGGACCGTTGTGACGCACGTCGGCGATGACCTCGTCACGCACCGCCGCGACGTAGGCGTTCTTCTCCTTCTTGGTCCCCGGACGGGTGTACGCCTCGCGCAGCCGGTCCTCGAAGCGGGCGGCGTGGGCCAGAACCTCGTCGCTGTAGTCGACGAAGATCGGGAAGTCCTCGGGCGACGTCTCCCGCGCCCCCACCTCCTCGACGAACGTCGTTTGCGCCTCGCACAACTGGCGCAGGACGGCCTTGACCTGCTCCAAGCCATCGCCGATCAGTTCTTCGGTCGGCTCCGGCGCCCCCTCTTCGATCAGCTTCCAGGCGTGCACGGTGGTGTCGGCCTCGACCATCAGGATGGCCACGTCGCCGCGCTCGTCGACGCGTCCGGCGACGACCATCTGGAAGACGATGTCGGTGTCGAGGTCCTCGAACGTGGGGAACGCCACCCATGTCCCGTTACGGTGCAGGCCGTAGCGCACAGCAGCGACCGGACCGTCGAACGGGATCCCAGCCAGCAACGTCGACACCGACGACGCGTTGATCGCCACCACGTCGTAGGGGTCGACCTGTCCGGTTTGCAGCACGGTGTTGACGATCTGGATCTCGTTGCGCAGACCGTCAGCGAACGTCGGGCGCAGCGGACGGTCGATCAGCCGCGCGGTGAGGATCGCGTTCTCAGACGGACGCCCCTCGCGTTTGAAGAACCCGCCGGGGATCTTCCCGGCGGCGTACATGCGCTCCTCGACGTCGACGGTGAGAGGGAAGAAGCCCAGGAACTCCTTGACCGGTCCGGCCGTGCTGGTGGTCAGGACGGTGGTGTCACCCATGGACGCGACGACCGATCCACCCGCCTGCTGAGCGAGCCTGGCGCCCTCGAAGCGCAGGGTCCTGCCGTCAACGGTGATGGTGTGTTCGATTGTGCCGAGCTTGCCCACTGGGGGCCTCCTTCCGCGGTCCGCATGGGACCGCTGTCTGCACCGGCCCGGATCCTGTCGGACCGGGAGAGGCCGTCCGGGTCGCCGGTCTTCAGTGGAGGCGTCTGAGTGTTCGCCGGTGGAGCCCACCTCGGCCCCGACCGCGCTCTCACCCGTCTCCACTGACGACCGACGCGCGTCGGATACCTCATGGTCAGTCGCGTCTCGTCAGTATGGTTCGTGACGAGGCCCGGTCACCCGGCCTCGTTGTCGTTGGTCAGCGGCGGAGCCCGAGCTCCGCGATGAGCGCCCGGTAGCGCTCGATGTCGGTTCCACGCAGGTAGCCGAGCAGGCGTTTGCGCTGGCCGACGAGCATCAGCAGGCCCCGACGGGAGTGGTGATCCTTGTGGTGGGCCTTGAGGTGCTCGGTGAGGTGGCTGATCCGCGCCGTGAGCAGCGCGACCTGCACCTCCGGCGACCCGGTGTCACCCTCGTGACGCGCGAACTTGTCGATGATGGCTTGCCTGTCGTCGCCGAGCGTGACCGCCACGTCGCCTCCTTGCTGGCCCTGTCCCGCCGCGCCCGGCACCCTGCGAGGCGCCGCCGGTCGTCCGCGCTCGGCTGCGCGCCGATGCGGGGGAAACCGGACCTGGTCGTCGCACCGCCGGTGGCTCCCCGGATCCGATGGGGTCGGAACCCGACGAGCTCATCGTTCAGTTCGACTGTCTCGCTTCGACTGTCTCACTCAACCAGGCGCCCGAACGGGCACGGTGAAGGCGGCTACCGCCGCCTCGTGTCCAGTGTTCCACAGACCCGCACGACCGGCAACCGCCGGCCCCGCCAGGCCGCGGGGCTACGCCCCGAGCAGGACGTAGGAACGGAAGCTCTCTGCAGCGTGGCGGTCGGACCAGCGGCCGATCCCCACGTACACGAAGGTGAGGTCCACGGGACTGGCACCGTCGGCCACCAGTAGATGGGACAGGTACCAGCCCGGCTCGCCCGGCCGCCCTTCGACCGGCGCTCCGATCGGCACGTCGGCGGCGGTGGTCAGCAGCACCGGGGCGTCGAGGTAGGCGGCGAACGGGGCGACCGACAAGGCCAGCGCCCAGGTCTCCGCGTGGTAGCCGTTCAGACCAACGAACGCCGCCCGCTTGGGCAGGCTGGTCCGCGCCCACAGGTCGCCGTGACGCGCGATCGCCACCGACGTCTCCGTCCGGCTCCGGCCGAACACGCGTTCGGGGTTGCGTCCCTGCGCCCGCAGGGCATCCTCCACGGGCCGCTCCAGGGCCGCGGTGCCGCCGAGCATCAGCGTGCGGCTGATGCCGAGTTCGGCTAGCGCCTGGGCGGTTGCGCCGTGCAGACCGGCCTTCGACGTGAGCAGGATCGGCAGTCCCCGGGTGCCGGCGGCGGCACCGCCCGTCACGGCGTCGGCCGGGTCGTCGTCGCGGGCCACGAGCGCCACCCCGGCCCGGCCACGGCGCGCCACGACTTCGCGTGCCACCGCGACCGCGGTCTCGATCCGGCTCGGTCCGGACAGCCGCCGTGTGTCGGGCCAGCTGGCCCGCAACGCGTCGGCGACCGCGCGGGACACGGCCTGCTCACCGCCGAGCACGTACACGGTCCCCGACGGTGGCAGGGCCGACAGCAGGGCGGCCCGGACGTTCAACGGCAAGCTTCCGCCCGCACCGCCGGGCACGAACACCACCGGGCCGTCCTTGCCGGCGAGGGCGGCACCGGCGAGGCAGTCGGCGAAGACGTCATCGCGGCAGACGACGGCGACCCGTGCCCAGCCTGGTCCGCGCTCCTGCGTGGAGGCGGTCGCCAGGTGCACACCCAGGTCCCGCACGGATCCCGCGCCGTTCCCCAGCTCGCGGCGGGTGACCGACCCCACCTGGCCGCGGTAGTCACCCGGGAGGTTCCACGCGTGCCCATCGGGGCCGTCGCCGATGCGCGCCCCCACGGTGCACGCGCCGTTGTTGTACAGCCGGCGCAGCGCCTCGGTGGTGCCGGGCCCGACCCCGCCGGTGTAGACGAAGCCGTTGGACAGCGCCTCGTGGGCGTCGCCGACGTGCGCGAGGCCCAGTGCGTGACCGAGCTCGTGGATGGTGACCGCGATGCGCTGCTCAGGCGGCATCGTGGCGAACGCCGGGGCGTCGAAGGCGACGTCGGCGGCCACGATCTCCAGGGGTACTCCGCCGCTGGTGGTCCAACTCAGCCAGGCGGTCCCCGCAGCGCTGCCGGGCAGGTCGGTGAACGACGCGACGAACTGGCCGTCGTTGAGGTCCTTCCCGGTCTTGGTCGTCAGGTCGCCCACCGCCAGGAGGGACACGCCCGTGGCGGCGTTGATGCGCTGCACGGACTGTGCGAGCTCCTGCAGGAACGTGGGCGGCCCACCCGCCGGATTGGGGTGCACCACGATCGTCTTGCACGGTCGCCACCCGACGCCACCGGTGATCGAACGCCACTCCGTCCCGGCGTGGGCCGGGACCGCGGTGGACAGGACAGCGGCGGCGGCAGCCGCCGACAGCAAGGTCGTGAGCACTCGTCGCATGCGTACGGTGTCGACGCCGAACCTCGGCGTCTCCATGGCCCGTTCGGACCAGATCCCGGCGGGTGCAACGGTGCGACGGCGACGACGCCAAGCCACATGGGCACGTGCGGGGCCACGATCGAGCAGTCAGGGTCGGGTCAGCCGATCGACAGCACGGCACGTGCGTGGCGGATGTCGTCCTCCATGGCAGCGACCAGGTCCTCGACCGTGTCGAACTTCAGCTCGTCGCGCAGACGGTGGGTGAACCCCACCGAGACCTGCGCCCCGTACAGGTCACCGTCGAAGTCCAGCAGGTGTGACTCGACGGTGACGGTCTCGCCGCCGAAGGTCGGCCGGGTCCCGACGCTGGTCACCGCAGGCCAGTGCCCGTCGGGGATCTCCACGTCGCCTGCGTACACCCCGTTCGCGGGGAAGGCCATCCGCTTCGGTACGTCCACGTTGATCGTCGGGACACCGAGCTGGTGGCCGCGGCGGTCACCGCGGACCACCGTCCCGTCCAGCACGTGGGGTCGGCCCAGCGCCTCCGCGACCCACCGCACGTCGCCGTCGGCGAGCTTCTGGCGGATCGTCGACGACGAGATCGGGCGGTCGAGGTGGCTGCGGAGCGGCACGGTCTCGACGTCGAAGCCGTGGGCGGTGCCGAGGTCGGCCAACAGCGAGACGTCCCCGCCGGCGCGGTGACCGAAGCGAAAGTTGCTGCCCACCACCGCCTTGCGCACGTCGAGGACGGCGACCATCACCTGGTCGACGAAGGCGGTCGGCTCCAGCTGGGACAACTCCAACGTGAACGGCAGGATCAGCACGCGATCGGCGCCGACCTGCAGCAGCGTCCGCACCCGCCGTTCACGGGTCATCAGCAGCGGGGGCTGCGATCCCGGGCGGAGCACCTCGCTGGGATGGCGGTCGAACGTCACCGCCACCGCACGCAGGCCGAGTTGCTCGGCGCTGGCAACTGCGCGGTCGAAGATGGCCTGGTGGCCACGGTGGACGCCGTCGAAGAACCCGATCGTCGCGACCGACGGGGCGCGTTGGACCTCGTCCAGTGCGTGCCACACCCGCTCGGACGCGGGGGCGGAGGGCGGCGTCATCGGCTCTCCGACCGTTGCAGGTCGGCGGGTTGGACGAACACCGCTTGCGCGCGAGCGTGACCGTCGGCGTCGGCGTAGATCGCCACGAGCGTCGGTTCGCCGCCGACGCGGTGCAGCAGCGCGATCGGTCCCGGGATCCCTGTGGGCGGCAAGCCGCGTCCCGTGGCGACCGCCCGTGCGGTCTCGGCGTCGACCTCGACCGACGGCAGACCCCGCACCGCCTCGGCCATGGTCAGGACCAGCCGATGGAGCTCGCCGTGTTCGGCGGCTTCCTGGATCTCGGTCAGGGCGTGGGCGTCGTGCACGGTGAACGCACCGTTGGTCAAGCGGCGGAGCCTGGCGAGGCTCGCTCCGCAGCCGAGTGCGCCGCCGAGGTCGTGTGCGAGAGTGCGGATGTAGGTCCCCGAGGAGCACGTCACCAGCAACGACGCGTGTGCGCGCTCCCCGGGTTCGAACGATTCCACGACGATGTCGTGGATCGTCACCGTGCGTGGCTCGCGTCGCACGACCTCACCGCGCCGGGCCTTGTCGTACAACCGTTCGCCGCCGACTTTCACCGCCGACACCATCGGGGGGACCTGCTCGATGTCGCCGACGAACCCGGTCAGCGCCTGGCGGAGACGGCCCTCGGTGACGTCGTCCGCCGACCGTTCCGCCACGATCCGCCCGCTGGCGTCCTGCGTGGTGGTCTCCACGCCGAACGCGACCCGCGCGAGGTAGGCCTTGCGGCCCTCTTGCAGGAACCGCACCAGGCGGGTGGCTCGCCCCAGGCACACCACCAGCACACCGGTGGCGTCGGGGTCGAGGGTGCCGGTGTGCCCCACACGTCGCTGCCGTGTCACCCGGCGCAGCACCCGGACCACGTCGGTGGATCCCATCGCCGCGGGCTTGTCGACGACGAGGACACCGTCGCTCATGGTGACTGCGCGCGAGCCGCCCACGTCATGTCCCGGCGAGTCGCTCGACGACCGCGTCGATGATCGCATCACGCGGCTCGTCCGCGTGGAAACCGGCCATGAACTGGTGGCCGCCGCCACCGAGGTCGGTGGCCAGCGCGGCGACGTCGGTGCGGCCCTTGGCACGGAACGACACCCGCCACCGGCCGTCTGGCTGCTCCTTCATGATCATGGCCACTTCGGCCGAGTCGGCGGTGCGCAGCACATCGATGATGCCCTCGGTCTCCTCCAGCGACATCCCGTACCGCTCGAGGTCCGACTGCTCCACCCAGGAGTACACCAGGCTGGCCTCCGGCACGAACGTGGTGCGGTCCAGGACCCGGGCCAGGACCTTGAGGTACCCGAACGAGTGCGTCTCGAACATCTGCCGGTTCATCTCGGCGTGGTCGATCCCCTCACCGATCAGCCGGCTGCCGAGCTCCATCGCCGAGCGATCGGTGCTCTTGTACTGGAAGCGGCCGGTGTCGGTGACCAGGCCGGTGTACAGGCACGCGGCGATGTCGCGGTCGGGGTGACCGCCGAGTCGACGGATCAGCTCGTCGACGAGGACCGCCGTCGCTGCGGCGCGGGGGGCCACCAGGTTGATGTCCCCGAAACCGGTGTTGCTCTCGTGGTGGTCGACGACGATCACCGTCCCGGCGTGATCGACGGCGCCGGCCAGCAGGCCCAACCGTTCGGAGCTGCCGGCGTCGAAGGTGACCAGCACGTCGGGCGCGTCGGGGAAGTCGCGTGGAGGGACCAGCTGGTCGAGGGCCGGCAGGAACGTGTACTGGGGCGGAACCGTGAACGGGTCGCTCCCCCAGGATGCGACCGACTTGACGCCCCACTGTCGCAGGAACAGGTACGTGCCGAGCAACGATCCGATCGCGTCACCGTCGGGGTCGGCGTGACAGGCCAACCCGACCAGCAGGCCCTCGTTGCGGGCCCGTTCGAGGACGCCGATGGTCGCGTCCCACGCTTCGGCGGGGATCTCGCTGGCCCACCCCGGCGCGTCGCCGTGTCCGCGCGACGACAGCTGCTGGTCAATCACCGTCGCCGTCACCGCCCTCATCCTGCTCGCCACCGACCCGACGCAGGAGCTCGTCGATGCGCCGGCCTTCGGCGACGACCTCGTCCGGCGCGAACTCCAGGATCGGGGTGTTGCGCAGCCGGACCCTCCGCGCCAGCAGACCCTGGACGCGGGGCGCGGCGCTCGCCAGCCCGGCGGCCGCTTCGTCGGCGTCCGGCAGGCCGGCGCCACTGCCACCACTGGGGTCGCGCGACAGCACGCCCGGCTCGAGCGTCGTGTAGTACACGGTCGCGCGCTTGTGGTCCTCGGTGAGACGGACGTCGGTCACCGTCACGTAGGACACCCGCGGGTCGGAGATGTCTTCCTCGAGGAGTTCCGCCACGGCCTCCTTCACCCGCTGCTCCACGCGCGGGTTGCCTCGCTTGGGCATTAGCTGACCTCCCCCACATCGTTGAGGATCGCGGTCACGACCACGCGAGGGTCACGTTCGATCACCGCGACGATGCGATCGAGGACCCGCTCCGCGCCGGTCTGGGACGACGCGGCCGCTGCCACCCCGACCGCGGCACGCTGCCACAGGTCCTGGAAGCCGACCTCGGCCACGCTGCATCCAAGTTCACGCTGCAGCGCGGCCTTGAGCTTGTTCATCACGGCGCGCTTGCCCTTGAGCGACCCCACACCGGGGATGTGCAGCTCGACGCGCGCGACGCCGATGAAGACCGTGCCAGGCTCCGTGCCTGGAAGATCCATGCGACATCCCTCGAGTGGATCAGAACAGGTCAACTCGGGTCAGACGCGCTCGACCTCGCGCGCCTCGTAGACCTCGAGCACGTCACCGGACTTGACGTCCTGGAACCGAGCCAGCCCGATGCCGCATTCGTACCCGGCGGACACCTCGCGCACGTCGTCCTTGAAGCGACGCAACGACTCGACACGATCGTCGGCCACGACGACGCCCTCGCGGACGACACGCACGCTGCTGCCCCGTCGCACCTCTCCGTCGGTGACCATGCAGCCGAACACGAACCCCGCGCGCGGGACCCGGAAGATCTCGCGGACCTCCGCCTCGCCGAGCACGACCTCGCGGACCTCGGGTCCGAGCATGCCCTTCAGGGCGCGCTCGATGTCCTCGATGGCCTCGTAGATGATGCGGTAGCTGCGCAGGTCCACACCGCTCCGCTCGATCGCCTCGCGCGCGTTGGCGTCAGGCCGGACGTTGAACGCCACGATCGTGGCGTCCGACGCCTCGGCGAGCGTGACGTCGTTGGCGGTGACCGCACCGACGCCCTTGTGCACGACACGGACCTCCACCAGGCCGTCCAGGTCAGACACGTCGAGTTGGGTGAGGGCGTCGTCGAGCGCCTCGACCGAACCGGACACGTCGCCCTTGATGATCAGGTTGAGCCTGGCAACCTCGCCGCGCTCCACCTCCGCGGCCAGATCCTCCAGCGTCTTGGGACGCTGCTGCTCGACCAACTCCTTGCGGCGCTGGCGTTCGGCGCGACGCTCGGCGATGTCACGGGCCACGCGTTCCTCGTCGGCGACCCGGAACTCGTCGCCGGCCTCGGGGACGTCGTTCCAGCCCAGGACCTGCACGGGGCGGGCCGGTCCCGCCTCGTGGATCGGGCTGCCTTTCTCGTCGAACATGGCACGGACCTTGCCGTCGGCGACCCCGGCGACGACCACGTCCCCGACGTGGAGCGTGCCCGCCTGGACCAGGACGGTCGCCACCGCGCCACGGCCCTTGTCGAGGTGGGCCTCGACCACCCGTCCGCGGGCTTCCTTCCTCGGGTTGGCGCTCAGCTCCATCAGGTCGGCCTGCAGCAGCAGGATCTCCAGGAGCTCGTCGATGCCCTGCTTGGCTTTGGCCGAGACCTGGATGGTCGGCGTGTCCCCGCCGTAGTCCTCGGCGATCAGGCCGTACTCGGTGAGCTGGCCCTTGACCTTGTCCGGATCGGCACCCGGCAGGTCCATCTTGTTGACCGCCACCACGATCGGGACGTTCGCGGCCTTGGCGTGGTTGATCGCCTCGACCGTCTGGGGCATCACACCGTCGTCGGCGGCGACCACCAGCACGGCGATGTCGGTGATCTGCGCCCCGCGGGCCCGCATGGCGGTGAACGCCTCGTGGCCGGGGGTGTCGATGAACGTGATCTGCTTGCCGTCCTTGCGCACCTGGTAGGCGCCGATGTGCTGGGTGATGCCACCGGCCTCACCCGACACCACGTCGGCCTCGCGGATCGCGTCCAGCAGCAACGTCTTGCCGTGGTCGACGTGACCCATCACCGTGACGACCGGGGGCCGCGGCTCGAGGTCGGCCGGGTCATCTGGCTCTTCGATCCCGAACTCGAGCTCCTGCTCGGTCGCGAAGTACACGTCGACGCCGAGCTCGTCGCAGAGGATCTCGACGGTGTCGTCGGGCAGCGACTGCTGCACGGTGACCATCTCACCCATCTGGAACAGCTTCTTGACGAGGGCCGCTCCGGAGAGGTCGAGCTTCTTGGCGAGCTCGTCGACGGTGATGCCCGACAGGACCTCGACGCGCTCGACGTCGGTGGCGAGCGGCTCGTCACGTCGCTGCCGTGGCTGGAAGTCGAGCGCCTGCTCCTGGGGCTGGGTCTTGCGCCCCTTCTTGCGCTTCTTCCCGGCGGGACGGGGCGGTGCGCCCCGCCCGGGCGGGGCGCCGCCGGGGGCGCCGCGCCCGGGCGCCGGCGGGGCCGATGGGGTGGGCGTGCCCGGCGTCCCACGCCCGACCGGCTGGCGGTACGGCGAAGACGGGCGTCCGGGTGCGGCCGGCCGGCCCGGCGCGCCACGCCCGGGCTCGCTGGGACGGCGTGTGGGAGCGGCGCGCACCGGCGGTGGGATCGAGCGGCGCCCCGATCCCTCCTGCGGCAGCCTGGGCTCGACCACGCGACGGGCACGCGGCACCTGCCCCGTGACGGTCGGTGGCGGGGGCGCCCCGGGCATCCGCACGCCAGGCGGGGTGGGACGCGGAGCCTCACCCGCCGGAGCGGGTGGGGGCGGGGCACCGGGCATCCGCGCGGCCGGGGCCTGCGGTTCGGCGGTGGATGTGCGGGCGGCCGGGGCCTGCGGCTCGGGGGCCAGGGCGGGCCCAGGTTCCTCGATGGGCTCGGCCGTCGCCGGTTCTGCGGGGGGTTGCGGCGCCTCGACGGTCGGTGCCGCCGCGGCGGCCACCGCCGCCTCGCCCTGCTCCTGGGCCTCCTGCTGTGCCCGCAAGTGTGGCGGCAGGACCTTGGCAGCCTTCTTCCGCTCCGGCGCACCGACCGCGGACAGGTCGAGCTCAGCCAGCCGCCGTGCCTCCTCCCGGCGACGGCGCTCCTCCTCATCGTCCTCGGTGGTGCGTCGACCCAGCGATTCACGGAACCGCTGGGCGTCACCGAGCGTGATCGACGAGGAGTGGCTGGACGCCTCGATGTCGAGCTCGGCCAGGCGACGCAGGACCTCTTTGTTGGCGAGGCCGGTCTCCCGGGACAGCTCGTAGACTCTGACCGTGTTGCTCACTCGGGATCTCCTCCCGTCCGCACTGCCGCGTCCAGCGCGGCCAATGCGTCCTCAACGTCGTGCAGATCTGCGCCTCTGAGCCCGTGCCGTACGGCACGCGCCCCGCGGCGGGTCGCCGCCGCCACGCAGGCCGGGTCGGGGCACAGGTAGGCGCCCCGGCCGGGAAGGCGCTGACTTTGGTCGACGCGGACACCGGCGGGGTCGCGCACGATCCGCACCAGCTCCTGCTTGGGTCGGGTGCGACGGCACGCGACACACATCCGCATCGGTGTGTGCGACACGGCGGCCTCGTGTCTGCTAACGCGTCGGACTGCTGAACCCTTCCTCACGCGGTCTGGCTCGCCTCGCTGTCCTCGTCGAGGACCCGCTGGCGGGCCGAGTCCGCGGCCTCCTGCGCAGCGGCGATCGCAGCCTGGCCCTCCTCGCTCAGCGGTCGGCCGTACTCGTCCACCAGCCCGGCCTCGAAGGCCTCCTGGAACGCGCGCTGCTCCTCGGCGAACTGCGATTCGTTCTTGATGTCGATCCGCCAGCCGGTCAGACGCGCCGCCAGGCGGGCGTTTTGCCCCTCGCGTCCGATCGCCAGCGACACCTGGTAGTCGGGGACCACCACGATCGCGGTGGCCTCCTCCGGATAGAGGTAGACGTCGGTCACCTTCGCCGGTGACAACGCGTTGGCGACCAGCTCCTCGGGCTCGTCCGACCACGGGATGATGTCGATCTTCTCGAGGCCCGCGTTGTGCAGCTCCTGCATCACCGCCCGCACTCGCGAGCCTTGCGGCCCGACGCACGCTCCGACCGGATCGACCGGCGGGTCGTTGGAGCTGACCCCGACTTTGCTGCGGTGTCCGGCCTCGCGGGCGATGCCGCGGATCTCGACGATCCCCTCCTCGATCTCGGGGACCTCCAACGCGAACAGGGCCGCCACGAACGCCGGGTGCGTGCGCGAGGCCACAATTTGCGCTCCCTTGGGCTGGCGGCGCACCTCGATCACCAGCGCCCGCGCGTGAGTGCCGTGCTGGATGCGTTCGTTGGGGACCTGCTCGCTGTAGGGAAGCAACGCCTGGCTCCGGCCGAGGTCGATGAGCGTGACGTTGCCCTGCTGGGACACCATGCCCGTGACGATGTCGCCCTCACGGCCGACGTACTCGCCGTAGGTCATCTCCCGCTCGGCTTCGCGGAGCCGCTGCAGTAGGACCTGCTTGGCCGTCTGTGCGACGATGCGGCCGAAGTCCGTGGGTTCCTCCCGCCACTCCGAGACGATGTTGCCGTCGTCGTCGAGTTCCTGGGCGTAGAGGACGATCTCGCCCGACCCCCGGTCGACGGCGACGCGGGCCTCGTCGCCGCTGGCCTGGGGCGACCGCTTGTACGCCGACGCGAGCGCCGTCTCGAAGGCTTCCACCACCGTCGCGAAGTCGATGCCCTTCTCACGTTCGATCTGGCGCAGCGCGTCGATATCGACCTTCATCGTTCCTCCTCTACGTCTGCCGGCGCCGTGCGCGCGCAGGTCCCCGTGCCGGTCACCACGGCAGCGCCACCCGCGCGTACTGCACGTCGACCAGCGCCACGGACACCGCGGCGTCGTCGACCTCCAACGTCACCGCCTCGTCGTCCACGGCGACGACCACGCCTGTCAGCTCCGACGGGGACGACGTCTCCGGCCGGGTCACCACCCGCACCGGCCGACCGACGTTGCGCGCGAAGTCCCGGCGGGTGACCAGCGGGCGATCCACTCCGGGGGACGACACCTGCAGGATGTAGCGCCCGGGCACGGTGTCGGTCCGGTCGAGCACCACGCCGATGTCGTGCGACAAGGTCGCGCAGGCTTCCACGTCGACGCCCTGGTCGGCGTCGACCACCAGCCGCACCAGTCGGCTCCCGGGATGACCTTTGACCTCGACGTCGACGAGTTCGAGCTCGGCGGCGGCGGCGAGGGGTTCTGCGAGGTCGCGGACGTGGGCCTCCAGGGCGGTGTCGCGCTGGGCGGCCATCGCCACCTCCTCCCTCTCGTCACGTCGGGGTGCCCTCTCGCACCAACGGCCGGCCCCCGGGGGCCGGCCGTCGCGTGGACGCCTCGTTTCTTCGGTCACCTGCCGGCCACTGATCCGACATGACGGGGCCGGCGGCGAACCGCAGGAAGTGGGCGACGAGTCGCCCACTTCCGAGCGACCCGAGGCTACCAGAGCCGGGGTGGGCCCGCCAGGCTCCGCCCGTCAGCGGTCCTCACAGCGACGCGCGGTGCACCGCCGCGTCGACCGCGAGGGCACTGGCCACCACCAGCGGGGCCACTTCAGGACCGGGATCGCGTGTGATCTGCAGCCGGTAGCGGTCGACCACGCCGGTCGTGGCGGGGACGTCGTCGCGGCCGCGGACGATCACGGCGAGCTCTTCTCCGTCGGCGTCCTGGATGGTGAACGTCTCCTCGTGCCAGGAATCCGCCTCCACCTGGGCGACGGTCTGGTCCCCAGCGTGGATGGTGAGGCGGATCTTGCCGACGATGTTGCGCTGGGCGATCCGCCCCAGCTCCCCGCCCGACCCATCGAGCACGATCAGTTCCGGGGCGAAGCGCCGTCCGGCCCGTTGCAGGGCGAACAGGACCGTGTCGTCGGGGGCGTGGACCACCAGCCGGACCCGCTCGGTCCCCAGGTCGGTGAACAACCGTCCGATCTCGTCGGGGCCGGGTTCACCTTCGAGCCGCACCACCCCCACCGTCTCGCCGTCGCGATCGACGATGTCGTACTGCGTCATCGGGTCGCGCACAGACGTGCGGTGCCGGAAGTCCAGCCGGCCCAAGCGGCCGAGGTCGAGAGTGTCGTCGGCGGTCAACGGCTCACCTCCCCGGGCGTCAGCTGACCACCCGCGTCGCGCCGGAGCCGCGTTCGGCCCGGACCTCGTCGGCCAGTTCGTGGGCGAAGTGGACGAGCGCTTCGACGATGTCCTCCTCGCGGACGGTGGCGATCACCTCACCCTGGCGGATGATCTGTCCCTTGCCACGCCCGGCGGCCACGCCGATGTCGGCCTCCCGCGCCTCGCCGGGGCCGTTGACCACACATCCCATCACCGCCACACGCAGGGGCACGTCGAGGGTCTGCAGCTCGGCCTCGACCGACTCCGCCAGGGTGTACACGTCGACCTCGGCCCGGCCACACGACGGGCAGGCGATCAGCTGCAAGCCTTGCGCTGGGCGCAGGTGCAGCGACTCGAGGATGGCGATCCCGGTCTTGACCTCCTCCACGGGGTCGGCGGACAGCGACACGCGGATGGTGTCGCCGATCCCCTCGGCCAGCAGCGCCCCGATGCCCACGGACGACTTGATGTTGCCGACCTTGGGGGTGCCGGCCTCGGTCACGCCCAGGTGCAGCGGGTAGTCACAGTGCTCCGCCAGCAGACGGTAGGCCTGGATCATCACCCACGGGTCGGAGTGCTTGACCGACACCTTGATGTCGAAGAAGTCGACGTCTTCCAGGAGGCGGGCCTCCCCGACAGCCGCCTCGACCAGAGCCTCGGCGGTGGGACCGCCGTGCTTGTCCAGCAGCCAGTCCTCCAGCGAACCACCGTTCGCGCCGACCCGGATGGGGATGCCTGCGTCAGCCGCCAGGCGGCCGATCAGCGCGACCTTGTCGTGCTTGTGGATCGTGCCGGGGTTGATCCGCACCCCCGCGCACCCGGCCTCGATCGCGCGGACGGCGTACTTCCACTGGAAGTGGATGTCGGCGATCACCGGGATGCGGCTCTTGGCGGCGATCGCTTCCAGGGCGTCGGCGTCGTCCTGACGGGGGCAGGCCACCCGGACGATGTCGCACCCGGCGTTCTGCAACGCCGCGATCTGCTGCAGCGTTGCGTCGATGGCGTGGGTGGGGGCCGTGGTCATCGACTGCACCGACACCGGGGCACCCCCGCCGACCGGGACGGAACCGACGTTGATGCGTCGGCTGGCGCGCCGGGCCGGCCCGTCGCCGGAGCGCGCAGGCTGTGCGGGGACGAGGGGGAGTTCGCGGTTCACGCCGACTCCTGAAGGGTCGTGGTTCACGCTACCGCACGCGACCCGGGGGTGGCCGGGTGGCGGCCCGTGACGGAGGCCGCCTGCCAGTGGCCGATCAGTCCGGTAGCCGCAGCGGGTTGGTGATGTCCAGGACGATCAGCGCCAGCGCGACCATCCCGACCAGCACGATCACGGGGATGGCGATCGCTGTGACGGTGCGCGGGTCGACCCGGTAGTCGGCCGGCAGACCACGCAGGCCACGGACGGCGTTCACGCCGCGTTCGACCGCGAGCACCGCAAGGTGGCCGCCGTCCAAGGGCGGGAGCGGGATCAGGTTGAACACGCCGATGAACACGTTGAGCGACGCCAGCAGACCTAGCAGGAAGAACGCCCCCGCGACCGCGGTGCCCTCGCCGGCGATCATGGTGATGCCGACCAGTGAAGCGCCTCCCTCCAGGCCGCGCTCAGCGCCACCCAACTGGCGGAAGATCGCCCCGATGCCCTCGGGTCCGAAGACGCCGCCCAGGGCCCGGATCGTCCCCACGAACAGGGCCGGGAAGCTGCCTTCGCCGACGAACGTCTCGCGCAGCGCCCCGACCGCGCCCAGGTCCTGGTGCGCGGGGACGAACCCGGCCAGGCCTGTCACCAGCCGTGCGAGCTCATCGAGGGCACCGGCCGGGACGGCGAGGGTCACCTCACCGACGTCGCCGGGCTCGTCGCCGAGCCGCTGCACCGTGACATCGACGGTCCCGCGCGCCCCAGCAGGAGCGATGTCGGCTCGGCCCGAGACCTCCTCGCCGGCGACGCTGAGGATGCGATCGCCGGGCTGCAGACCGGCCTCGGCCAGGACCGAACCCGGCGGCAACTGGCCGACCACCAGCGCGGTCGTCAGGGTCAGCTGACGTCGGGTGCCGTCGCGGTGCTCGACGGTCAGTGTGATCGGTTCGCCGGCGTGGGCTTCGATGCGACCTTTGACGTCGGCGAAGGCCTGCACTGGGTGACCGTTGACCGCGACGATCCGGTCGTCGGCTTGCAGGCCGGCCGCCGCGGCCGGCGACTCGGGCAGGACCTCGCGGACGACCGGAACCGGCTGGATCCCGAACGCCCAGAACGCCACCAGCAGCAGGACGATGGCCTGCAGGAAGTGCATCGTCGAGCCAGCCGCCAGGACCACCCCCCGCTGCCACGCCGGCCGGTCGTGGAAGAAGCGCCCGTCGTCGCCGGACAGGACCCGGTGGCGCAGATCGCCGACCCGGCCGGTGCCTGTCAGGCGCGTCGCTGCGACCGCCGTGAAGGCACGGGCGGTCTCGGCAGCGCTGGCGTCGGAGCTCACCCGCCGGCGGGTGTCGGTGACCAGCGCCTCGCGCTCGGCGGGCGGGACGCCGCGCCGTGCGAGCTCCCCGTCGAGGCGCTCCCACGTCCCGGCAGGCACCGCCGGGACCTCGTGGAGCGGTCGGTGCTCGGTCTCGGCGGTGGCGCGTCGGTCGGCGGCGATGGCGTCGTGGTCGAACACCGCGTCCGCGATCGGCCGCTGCCGCGATTCGCCGATCGACATGCCCGCGATCCGGACGAACCCGCCCAGCGGGAACCACTTCACGCCGTACTCGGTCTCGCCACGGCGCGTGGACCACAACGTGGGCCCGAACCCGATGAAGAAGCGCTCGGCACGCATGCCGAACCAGCGGGCGGTCACGAAGTGACCCCATTCATGCAGACCGATCGCGATCGTCACCGCGATCACGAACAGCACGCTGCCGATCCAGGTCGCCACTTGTTCCTTCTCTGTGCTCGGTGACGCCTCGCCGGCGGCGACGCGCGTTGCTGGCCGAGAGCCTGGGGTCGCCCGCTACCGCGCGGTGGCGCGGCACAGTTCGTCGGCGCAGGCGCGCGCCCAGCTCTCGGCGTGGAGAACGTCGCCGAGGGTGAAGTTCGTTCCCTGCCCGTGGCCGCGGTGCCGGTCGAGGACCTGCTCCACCACCCGATCGATGTCCAGGAACCCGATGCGCCCGTCGAGGAAGGCCGCCACCGCCTGTTCGTTGGCGGCGTTGAGCACCGCCGGGAACGTGCCACCGAGCCGGCCGGCCTCCTCGGCGATGGACAGCAGCCGGAACGTGTCGCGGTCCACGGGCTCGAACTGCAGCTGTGTGGCCCGTCCCCAGTCGAGGGTCGCCGGCGCGTGCGGCAGCCGGCGTGGCCACCCCAACGCGAGCTGGATCGGCAGCCGCATGTCGGGTGGCGACAGCTGCGCGAGCGTGGACCCGTCGATGAACTCCACCATCGAGTGCACCACCGACTGTGGGTGGACCACCACGTCCAGGGCGTCCCATGGCACGGCGAACAGCAGGTGGGCCTCGATCAGCTCCAGGCCCTTGTTCATCAGGGTGGCGGAGTTGACCGTGATCACCGGGCCCATGTCCCAGGTGGGGTGCGCGAGCGCGTCGTCGGGGGTGACGCCGACGAGGTCGTCGCGGCCGCGCCCACGGAAGGGGCCACCGCTGGCGGTGAGCACCAGGCGGGCGACCTCGTGGCGTGCCCCGCCGCGGAGGCACTGCGCGAGGGCCGAGTGTTCGCTGTCCACCGGGACGATCGCGTCAGGTCGGCCGTCAGCGGCCCGCACGACCAGCGGCCCGCCGACGATGAGGCTCTCCTTGTTGGCCAACGCGACGGTGTGGCCGGCTTCGAGCGCTGCGAGCGTGGGCAGCAGGCCCTGCGAACCGACCACCCCGTTCAGCACCACGTCGGCCGATGCGAGCGCGGCCAGCTCGGCGACGCCGTCCAGTCCACTGCGCACCCGCGCGGTCGGGAGTGCGTCGCGGAGCCGGGCGGCGGCGACAGGATCCGCGACGGCCAGCTCGTCGACACCGAAGGCTTGCGCCTGCGCCGCCAGCCGGTCGCCGTCGGACCGGGCGGCCAGACCCACCACCTCGAAGCGGTCGGCGTGGGTGCGCACCACGTCGAGCGCCTGCGTCCCGATCGATCCGGTCGATCCGAGCACGACCACGCGTCGGCGAGTCACGACCGCCCCCTGCGGGTCACGCACCGCCCTCAACCGACCAGGATCAAGGCGTAGTACCCGGCCGGCAGCGCGAACAGCAGCGAGTCGATCCGGTCGAGGACGCCACCGTGCCCGGGGATGATCCGCCCGAAGTCCTTCACGCCGAGGTCGCGTTTGAGCAGTGACTCGGTGAGGTCGCCCACCACCCCGACCGCCGCGACGATCACGGCGAACAGGAACGCCGTGACGGGATCGAACAGCTGGCCGGTCCCCAGCAACGGCAACGCAACCGCAGCCACGACCCCGGCCACCGCCATCCCGCCGAGGACCCCCTCCCAGGTCTTGCCGGGGCTGACCGACGGGGCGACCTGGCGGCGGCCGAACGACGTCCCCACCACGTACGCGCCGACGTCGCTGACGACCGCTGCCCCGACCGTGGCGAGGACCGCCACCCACCCGTCGACGCCGCGGACAGCGAGTACCACGGCGAACGACCCCAGGAAGGGCACCCACAAGCCGAGCATCACGGTGGCCGCGATGGTGCGGAACACGTCGGTGCGTTCCGGATCGGCCAGCTCCCACGCCACCGCCAACAGGAACAGCATCACCAGCCCCACGACCAGACCGCCGGTCCCGCCGCGGTAGGCGCCGACCACGAAGATCAACGCGGCCACGAGGATGACCGGGACGGCGACGTCCACGCCCCGCTCCCGACACACTGCGGCCGCCTCGACGATGCCGACCAGGATCAGGAACGTCACCAGGGCGGTGAACGCCACCGGGTGGGTGAACAGCGTCACGAGGAACAGCAGGGTCAGCAGCGTCCCAGCCGCGACGGCGACCCGCACGTCGCGATCGGCGCGGCGGCGCCGCCGGCGCCGCTTCGTGGGTGGGCCCGCGACCCGTTGCTCCTCGGCGGCGTCCGGCCCGGGCGGGCGCTTGTCGGCGGTGTCCGGGCGCTCGGCGGCGTCCGGCCCGGGCGGGCGCTCGTCGGCGGCATCCGGTGCGGGGGGCGGCTCCTCGGCGGCGACGTCGCGGCGCTCGTCGGCGGCATCCGGTGCGGGGGGCGGCTCCTCGGCGGTGACGTCGGGGCGTTCGACGGCGGCGTCCGGCACGCCGGCGGGCTCCTCGGAGCCGGGCGCGCCAGGTCGTTGATCGGCGCCGCGGTCTGGTGGCTGGTCGTCCGGCGCCTGGGGCCCGCTCAACGGCGCGGTGGCCTCCGTGTGGGTCTCGAGCGGCTCCGTCGCCCGAGCGTCGTCGCGGCGAGCGTCGTCGCGGCGAGCGTCGCCGCGGCGACCGTCGTCGCGGCCATCATCGTCGTCTCCGTGTGCCACGGTGCGGTCGCCCAAGGATCCCCCGTGCGGTCAGACCTCGAGGAGCTCGCGTTCCTTGCTTTCGAGCAGCTGGTCGATGCGGTTGACGTGCTGGGCGGTCAGCTCCTCGAGCCTCTTGGCGTACCGCTCGTGCTCGTCGGCCCCGACCGTCCCGTCGTCCTCGAGCTGCTGCAGTGCGTCCCTGGCGTGCCGGCGGACGTTGCGCACCGCGACCCGGCCTTCCTCGGCGCGGGCCTTGGCCAGCTTGATGTACTCGCGGCGGCGTTCCTCGGTCAGCTCGGGGAAGATGCACCGGATGATCTGCCCGTCGGTGGAGGGGTTGAGCCCCAGATCCGACTCCCGGATCGCCCGCTCGATGTCGGAGGTGGCGCCCTTGTCGAACGGGTTGATCACCAGCATGCGCGGCTCGGGGACCGAGAACGACGCCAGCTGCTGGAGAGGCGTGGGCTGGCCGTAGTACTCGACGCGGAGGTTGTGCAGCAGCTGCGGGTTCGCCCGCCCCGTCCGGATGCCGGCGAAGCCCTCCTGGGTCATCTCGACCGCCACGTCCATCCTGTGGTCGGCGTCGGCGAGGATCTCGTCGGGACTCATGTCGGTGTCGACCATCTGTCTGCCTCCCGTGGTGTGCCGCGATCTTCGGCGGGGGTTGTGGGACGCTACACGTCCGCCGTGACCAGCGTGCCGACACTCTCGCCTTCCACCACCCGTTGGATGTTGCCCGGACGCAGCAGCTCGAACACCACGATCGGGAGCTTGTTGTCCATGCACAGCGAGATGGCGGTCGCGTCCATCACCTTCAGGCCGCGGTTGAGCACGTCGAGGAAGCCGATCGCCTCGAACCGGGTCGCGTCGGCATCCTCGCGGGGGTCGGCGTCGTAGACCCCGTCCACGCTCGTGCCCTTGAGGATCGCCTCGGCACCGATCTCGAGCGCACGTTGGGCAGCGGCGGTGTCGGTGGAGAAGTACGGGGCACCCAGCCCCGCCGCGAAGATCACGACCCGGCCCTTCTCCAGGTGGCGCAGCGCGCGCCGCCGGATGTAGGGCTCGCAGACCTCCTGCATCCACACCGCACTCTGCACCCGGGTCTGCACGCCAGCCTTTTCCAGCGCGTCCTGGAGAGCGAGCGCGTTGATCACCGTGGCCAGCATGCCCATCTGGTCGGCGCTGGAGCGGTCCATCCCGGTCGCCTGCGGGGCGTTTCCGCGGAAGATGTTGCCCCCACCGACCACGACCCCGATCTCGGTCCCGCGCGCTTCCTTGAGGTCGGCGAGCTCGTCGGCGATGCGCCGCACCACGTCCGGATCGATGCCTCCACGCACGGACGGGTCGGAGAACGCCTCGCCGGAGAGCTTGAGCAGCACCCGACCGTAGCTCCCCCGTTCCGGCAACGGCTTCTCCTCGCGGTGGGTGTGGCCGATGCTACGGCACCGCGACCGGCACCCGGGTCAGGCGCCCACCTCGAAACGAGCGAAGCGGGCCACCTCGATCTTCTCCCCGATGATGCCCTGCACCGCGACGATGACATCGCCGACGGTCCTGCTGGTGTCCTTCACGAACGGCTGGTTGAGCAGGACCTGCTCGGAGTAGAAGGCCCTGATCTTCCCCTCGATGATGCGGTCGATCACGTGCTCGGGCTTGCCCTCGGCCTCGGCCTGCTTCCGCGCGAAGATACGTTCCTTGTCCAGGAGCGCGTCGCTGATCTGCTCCTCGGACACCACCGCCGGGTTCGAGGCGGCGATGTGCATGGCGACGTCGCGCGCCAGTTGCTGGAACGTCTCGTTCTTGGCGACGAAGTCGGTCTCGCACGACAGCTGGACCAGCACGCCCACCTTGGCTGGGGTGCCGGGGGACGGGGCATGCAGGTAGGCGTGGACCAAGCCCTCCTTGGCGGTGCGCTCCCCAGCGCGGGCATCCATGCGTGCCCCGGTGCGCTCGCGGACGAGGTCGGCGGCCTTGGCGAAGTCGCCGCCGGCGTCGATCAGCGCCTGCTTGCAGGCCATCATCCCGGCGCCGGTCGCGTCTCGGAGGCGCTTGACGTCGGCAGCGGGGATCCTGTCGGCCACGGTGGGCTCCTTGTCGCTGCGGGTCAGGACGTGGCGGGCGCGCCGTGTTCCGGCTCGCCGGCGGGCTCCTCGTCCGCACGATCGGCGTCCTCGGCGGGCTCTTGCGCCGCGCGTTCGGGCGGCTGACCGGCAGACGCCCCAGGCTCACCGTCGCTCGGGCCGGTCGGTCCCCCCTCAGCCTGCTCGGACGGGGCCACACCGGCGGCGGCCGCCAGCCGTGCGGCCTGCTGCCGCTCGAGCTCGATCTCCCACTGGGCTTTGGGCTCGGCGACGTCCAGGCCGCTTCCTGTCGTTGCGGCAGCCTTCATCGCCTGCTCACGCAGCTCCTCGTCAGGCGAGCGCGACGCGCGCAGCAGCAGCCCGTCGGCGCAGGCATCACCGAGGATGCGGGTCATGAGCGCGACCGAGCGGATCGCGTCGTCGTTCCCCGGGATCGGGTACTGCACCAGGTCGGGGTCGCAGTTGGTGTCCAGGATGGCGATCACCGGGATCCGCAGCCGGTTGGCCTCCCGGACGGCGATCTCCTCGTTGACGGTGTCGATCACCCACATCGCGTCGGGGAGCTTGGCCATGTCCCGGATCCCGCCGAGGTTGGTCTGGAGCCGGGCGTGCTCACGCTGCAGCTCGAGGACCTCCTTCTTGGGGAGGATCTCGAACAGGCCCTGGGCCTCCATCGCCTCGAGCTCACGCAAGCGGGCGATGCGGCCCTTGATCGTCTGGAAGTTGGTGAGCATCCCCCCGAGCCACCGCTCGGTCACGTAGGGCATCCCGACCCGCGTCGCGTGGTACTCGATCGGTTCCTTGGCCTGCCGCTTGGTCCCCACGAACAGCACGGTTCCGCCGTGCGACACCAGGTCGCGCGTGAAGGCGTAGGCCTCCTGGAGGCGTTCGATCGTCTGGCGCACGTCGACGATGTAGATGCCGTTGCGCTCCGAGTGGATGAAGCGCTTCATCTTCGGGTTCCAGCGCCGGGTCTGGTGCCCGAAGTGGAAGCCAGCTTCGAGCAGCTGGCGGGTGGTGACGACGGCCATGTGGGATCGTCCCTCTCGTTTTCGTTGGCCTCGCCCGTGTCGCCGGGCGCTTCGCCAGGAGCGCGCCTGTTGGCCGACCGTCGCCGGCGCGGCTTCCGCGGCGTCGGACGGACTCGCCGACAGCTCCCGGCCGGGGGTCGGGGGCCGCCCGTCGACGGGCATGTGTGATTCTGGGCCCGCGAACGGGCCCGACCTGAGGCTAGCTGTTGCCTGGCGCGCCCGCCACCGTGCCCGGCAAGGGCACCCCGCCCAGGAGGTACCCGCCCAGCTGTTCACCCCACCCCACCGGGTACGACAGCCAGTGCCCGAGCCCGCCGGGCTCGCCGGGGACGGGCCGGTCGGCGAGGAAGGCGCGGATCACCAGCCGGCTGGCCTCGGTCGCGCGCATGCCCTGATGGTCGCCCGGCAGGACGACGTGGGGGGCCTCGGGTAGGTCGCTGCGGTGCTCAGGGACGGTCACGTCACGCGACCCGCCGACCGTCAGCACCTGCGTCCCGGCCGCGAGCGGCCCGCCCCAGCGGTCGCGCAGCGCCTGTTCCCAGGCCGACGCGAGCTCGCGTACCAGCGGCGAGGCGACCGCCAGGTCGCGCAGCGCCTGGTCGTCGTGTCGCGGCATCCCGACGAGCGGGGCGACCGCGTCGATCACCCATTCCATCATCGGGTCGCGGGCAGCCGAGCGGACGGCGGTGGCCAGGTCGGCTCCCTCGACCGGGGAGGCGAGCGTCACGGCGTGGGCGACCGGCGGGAGGGTCGGGTCGGCCGGATCGTGCAGGGTGAGCAGGTAGTGCAGCACGACGACGCCGCCCATGGAGTGGCCCACGAGATCCACCGCCTGTCCGGGGTTGGTCCGCGCGTGGGCGCGCAGCTGGTCGCGGAGGCGCCGGGCGGCGCGCTCCACCCCGAGGAAGGTGTGCTGCGGGCCGTAGGGCAGCTGGTCACCCGATCCGTCCGCGGCGCCGGGGCGGCGACCGGCGTAGCTGAAGTAGGTCACGTCCAGCGGGTCGTACCCCAGGTGGGTCAGGTCGAGCGGCTTCCTCGTCTTCCCCCCGCTCCTGCTGCCGAGCCCGGCCACGCCGATGACGTGGTTGGGGTTGGGCGGCAGGACCCACCCGGCGTGCTCGGCGACGGGCGACCCGGCCACCAGCCCCAGGCGCCCCCCCAGCCCTCGCGCTCGTCCGGGCCATGGCGCGTAGCCGGGGATGCGGGGGAGGTCCGTGACGACGGTCGCGCCGGGCCCGACCAGCGCGGGGCGCCACCGTCCGGCATCCAGGAGCGTCAACGGGTCGAGGTAGCGGCCGCCGCGGCGGGCGCTCCAATGCACGACCACCCGCCGCGGATCGTGGCCGGGGGTGACGGTGCCGACGCGCTGACCGCGGTCGACCCGCTGGCCGGCGACGACCTCGACCGTCGTCAGCGGCCCGTAGGCGGTGCGGATCCCGTCGGGATGGTCGACCGAGACCCATGTCCGCCTCGCGACCGTGCCGACGAAGGCGACCGTCCCGTCGCCGGCGGTTGCCACCGCCTGGCCGTCGGCCGCGGCGAGGTCGACCCCGCGGTGGCCGCGGCCCCACCGGGCGTGAGGCCGGTCGAAGTGGCGCACCACTGCGCCGTCGACCGGCGCGACGTACGGGGTCGTCGCAGCCGTCGGTGCCCGCGCGGGCGGCGCCAGTTGAGCGGCGGCGGTTGCGGGGGCGAGGGCCGCGACCAGCGTGATGGCCACGGCGCGGACCGCACCAGACGACGGCAGGGGGCGCTCCTCGGCCCCCCACGGCTCGCGGCGATCCTAGGTGCCGTCACCGCGGACGCGGCGGGTGGTGCGGCTCTCGCCTGTGGAGTTCGCGGGGTCGCGCCAGTCGACGCTGGCGCCTGACTGCCGCCGGCCGCCCGCCGGCCGCCCGGCGCGCCGTCACCTCGCGATGCGGTCGAGGAGCTTGGTGCGCAGCGACACCACCGCCTTGGTGTGGATCTGACAGACCCGCGATTCGGTGACGCCGATGACGCCGCCGATCTGGGCCAGCGTCATTCCCTCGAAGTAGTACAGGGCGACGACCTTCTGCTCGCGCTCAGACAGGCGCCGGATCGCGTCGCCCAGCAGCCTCAGCGTCTCGATCTGGTCCAGGCGCTCCTCCGGGCCCACCGCGCTGACGTCCTGGATCGTGTCGACCAGTGCGACGCGTTCGCCACTGTCGCCGACCTTGAGCGTCTCGTCGAGCGCCACGACCGCGGTGAACGAGATGCGCTCGAGCGTGGCGTGGAGTTCGGCGAGGGAGACGCCCAGCTCTTCAGCGAGCTCTTCGTCCGTGGGCGTGCGCTGCAGCACTCCCTCCAGGTGCTGCATCGCGCGCTCGACGGCGCGGGCCTTGGTACGCACGGAGCGGGGCACCCAGTCCACCGACCGCAGCTCGTCGATGATGGCCCCCTTGATCCGAGTGATCGCGTACGTCTCGAACTTCACGCCCTTGTCGGGATCGAAGCGTTCGATCGCGTCGATCAACCCGAACATCCCGTAGGACACCAGGTCGCCGTACTCGATGTTGCGGGGCAGGCCCACACCGACCCGGCCAGCGACGTACTTGACCAACGGGGCGTACGTCAGGATCAGCGACTCGCGGACGTCCGCGTCGCGGGACCGTTGGTAGCGATCCCACAGCGTCCGGGTGTCGGCATCCACCGCTGCCTCCGATGCGTGGGGACCGGCCTGCGCGCCCCGCCCCGTCGCATGCTAATCGGGGCGGCGAGCAGCGCCCCGCCGGAGCTGGCGGTGGCCCTGGCCGGCGTTCCGGCCGTGGGGGTGCGCGGCGGTGTACACCTCACGCACGTGGCCCCGTGACAGGTGCGTGTAGCGCTGGGTGGTCCCCAGCGATGCGTGGCCCAGCAGCTCCTGCACCGACCGCAGGTCCGCACCGCCCTCCAGCAGATGGGTGGCGCAGCTGTGGCGCAGGGTGTGGGGGGTGACCCGCCCCAGTCCCGCCGTCCGTGCGGCGCGTGACACCGCCGTCCGTGCGCCGCGGGTGCCCAGCCGCTTCCCGAGGGTGCCGAGGAACACCGCGGGGCAGGCCCGACCGGCAGTGGCGGCGAGCGCGGGACGGCCCTGGGCCAGGTAGACCCGCAGCGCGTCGACCGCCGGATCGCCGAGGGGGACCAGCCGCTGTTTGCGGCCCTTGCCGTGCAGTCGTACCTGTCTGCCCGGGATGTCGACCGCGTCGAGGTCGAGGCCGCAGGCCTCGGCGACGCGAGCGCCCGCCCCGTACAGCAGTTCCAGGAGGGCGCGGTCGCGCAGCCCCAGCGGCGTTGCGAGATCGGGGGCGGCCAGGAGCCGTTCGATCTGGTCGGGGCGGAGCACACGTGGCAGGGAGCGGACCTGCTTGGGGGTGGCCAGGAACCGCGCCGGGTCACGCGTGACATCACCACGCCGACGGCAGAACGCGAAGAAGGTCCGCACCGCGGCGGCCTTCCGTGCCACCGAGGCCCGGGCGTACCCCGATTCGTCCAGCCAGGCCAGGTACCGGCGCAGGACCAGCTGGACGACCTCGCCCGGTGCGTCGATGCCGTGCGCCCCGCAGAACTCGACGAGCTGCTGCAGGTCGGCGCGGTACGCCGCGACGGTGTGCGGGCTGCGGTCGTGGTGGATCGCGACCGCGCGCAGGTACGCGGCCAGCGGGTCGCGCCACCCGGGCGGGATGGCGGCGCCGGGCGCGTCACCCGCCGCCGCATCGTCGACCATGTCCGCATGGTGATGCTGATGTCGTTTGGAGTCAAGTGCAGTGGGTCATGATGTGTGCTGATGGCGGCGTGTGACGGCCAGTCGTCCCGGGCGATCGACCGTACGGTGGGTGCCGTCCTGCAGCCGTCCAGGACGAGACAGGAGCCGGGTCGTGTCATCGGTCGAGCGGTTGACGTACGGCGGGCACGAGCTCGTCTACGAGACGCACGGGAGCGGCCCACGCGTCACGGTCCTGGTGCACGGCCTGCTCCTCGACGCCCACCTCAGCCGGGCGTTGGCTATGGCACTGGCCGGTTCCGGCGCGCACCAGGTGGTCCTGCTCGAGCTGCTCGGCCACGGCCGTAGCGACAGGCCTGTGGACCCCTCCTTGCACCGCATCGACTCCTACGCCCAGCAGGTGGTGGCCCTCCTCGACCACCTCGAGGTGGACGAGGCAGTGATCGGCGGGACGTCGTTGGGGGCCAACGTGGCGCTGCAGGCGGCCGCGGCCGCCCCCGAGCGGGTGCGTGGGCTGATCCTGGAGATGCCGGTCCTGGAGTGGGCCGGACCGGCCGCGGCGGCCCTGTTCGTCCCGCTGCTGCTCGGGGTGCGCTTCGGGCGGCCGGTGGCGGAGCTGGTCACCGCCGTCGTGCGGCGCCTACCCCGGACCCGGATCGGTCCGCTGGACACTTTCCTGAACGCCGCCTCGATGCGGCCGGCCGAGATCGCCGCCGTGCTGCACGGGATCGTGATCGGGCCGCTGGCTCCGAGGGTCGACGAGCGACGTGTGATCCAGGTGCCATCCCTGATCGTCGGTCACCGCCGCGACGCCCTGCACCCGTTCAGCGACGCCGAGCACCTCGCCGAGCAGCTGCCCAACGACCGTCTGATCCGCGCCCGGTCCGCTTTCGAGCTGCGGACCCGGCCCACACGCCTGACCGGCGAGATCTGCGCGTTCCTCGACGAGGTCTGGCGGCCGCAGGTCGCGGGGGGACGCTCGGCCCGGTCGCGGTGAGCGCAGCCGACATCACGTCCGTCTCCGCCCGCGGGGACGGTTGGCGTCGCGGCTCAGGCGGACGCCGTCGGGGCTCTCAGCGACCTCGCCAGCGACCCGCGCCCGGGTGACGACCGCCAGCAGACGCGCGACCGGGATGCCGGCGCCGGCGGCGAGCTCGTCGAGGCGGACGGGGCGCGGCCACCGCCGGGCCAGCACCGCGTGGACGTCGGGCGGCAGAACGCTGACCACCTTGTCGCCGTCGTCGGCGCTCTCCGGGGCGGACACCCCCACGGCGTCCAGCAGGTCGGCAGGCCCGGTGCACGGTGCCGCGCCCTCCGCCAGCAGCCGGTGGGGGGCGGCCGACCCGGGCGCACGGACGTCGCCGGGGACGGCCAGGACCGCCACGCCGCGTTCCGCGGCGCACTCCGCGGTGCGCAACGATCCCGACCGCTCGCCGCCCTCGACCACCACCACCGCGTCGACCAGGCCCGCCACAATCCGGTTCCTGGCCAAGACGTTGGCCGGACGGGGCGGGGCGTCCGGCGGGAGCTCGGACAGCAGCCACCCGCCAGCGTCCAGGATGTGGTCGAACAGTCCACCGGGGCGCGCGTGAGCTTTGGGGTAGCCGACCGCGTGGCCGGATCCCAGCACGACCGAGGTGCGGTCGGCGGCGGCGCCGTGCGCGGCGGCGTCGATCCCGATGGCACCGCCGCTGACGACCAGCACGCCAGCTGCGGCTGCGGCCGCGGCCAGCCACGCTGCCACACCGGTGCCGTACCCGCTGGCGCGGCGCGCTCCGACGATCGCCACCGCAGGCGTGTCCGGGACACCGCTCGCGGGCCCGCGCCACGCCAACAACAGGGGCCCGCCGGTGGCGGGCCAGCCGGCTGCCAGACGCCGCGGGTAGGTCGTGTCGCCGACCACCGCGGCGTGCACGCCCAGCTGCACCCACTGCCCTGCGACGGTCGCGGCCGCCGCCCGCCCGGCAGGTCCGGGGTCGGGTGCGACCGCGGCCAGCAGCGCTGAGCGCTCGTCTGTCCCGCGCTCGCCGCGCTGGACGACCTCGCGGGCGACCGTGCGGGGATCGCCGCGGGGTCCCAGCAGCCGGGCGACCACACGGGCCAGCAGCTGCGGGTCCGTGCCGGACGCCGCGACCCGCGCGAAGGGGTCCGCGACGCTCACGCGACCGGTGGGAGCCGGTAGGCGGCGGCCTCCTCGACGTGCGCCACGTCGATCAGGTCGGCACCGTCGAGGTCGGCGATGGTGCGCGCCACCCGCAGGCAGCGATCGAACCCGCGTGCGGTCAAGCCGAGTGCGTCGACCGCCCGCCCCAACGCGGTCAGGGCCTGGCGCCGCGAGGTGGCGCGCACAGCCCCAGACGACGCGTCGCGCGTGAGCCGACCGGCGCCCCACCGCTCCTGGGCGCGCGCACGCGCTCGGGCGACCTGGGCGGCCACCACCGCGGACGGTTCGCCGTCGGGCGGGCCGAGCAACCGGTCGCGATCGACCGGTCGGACCTCGACCGCCAGGTCGATGCGGTCCAGCAGTGGACCCGACAACCGCGAGCGGTACCGCTCGACCTGGTCGGGGCGGCACCGGCACGGGCGGACCGCAGCACCCAGGTAACCGCACGGACAGGGGTTGGTCGCCGCGACCAGGAGGACCTTGGCCGGGTACCGCACGATTGCGCGGCTGCGCACGACCGTGATGGTGCCGTGTTCGAGCGGCTGGCGCAGCGCGTCGAGAACCCAGCGCGGGACCTCCAGCAGCTCGTCCACGAACAGCACGCCGAGGTGGGCCAGGGACACCTCGCCGGGACGTGCGATCCCGCTCCCCCCGCCGATCAGGCCCGCGACCGACGCGGTGTGGTGGGGGTCGCGGAAGGGCGGCCGCAGACACAGCGGGGCATCCGGAGGGCGCACGCCGGCGACCGAGTGCACCGCCGCGACCTCCAGCGCCTGGTCGACCGTGAGCGGCGGGAGGATCCCGGGCAGCCGCCGGGCCAGCATCGACTTGCCGCAGCCGGGGGGACCGGCCAGGAGCAGGTGGTGGCCTCCGGCCGCAGCCAGGACCGCCGCGCGCCGCGCGACCGGCTGGCCGCGGACGTCGAGGAGGTCGGGGACCGGCTCCGCAGCCACGGGGGCAGGCTCGCCGGGTGGACGCGCTGGTCGGTCATCGCGGAGCACCGCCACCGCCTCGCGCAGGTCGGCGACGGGGATCACCCGCAGGTCGTCGACGAGGTCGGCCTCGACCGCAGCGCGGTCGGGGACGACCAGCCGGTCACAACCGGCTCGCCGGGCGGCGACGGCCACCGGCAGGACGCCCGGGACCGGCCGGGTCCGTCCGTCGAGGCCGAGCTCGCCGTGGGCGTAGACGCCTGAGAGCGCGTCGAGCGGCACCTGGTCGGTCGCGCCCAGCACCGCCAGGGCGATCGGCAGGTCGAACCCGGCACCGGTCTTGGGGAGCGCCGCCGGGGCGAGGTTGACGACCACGCGGCCCGATGGCCAGGCGAGGTCGCTGCGCTGGACGGCGGTGCGTACCCGGTCGCCGGCCTCGCGCACGGCCGTGTCGGGGAGTCCGACCAGCCGCAGCTGTGGCAATCCCGACCCCGTGGAGCACTCGACCCTCACCGGGCGGCCCTCAAGGCCGGCCAGGGCGACCGCGCCGGCGATCGCCAGCGCCATCAGAACGCCGCCGGCACGTGCACGACGGCGGGCGCCTGCCCGGCTCGTGTGACGACGCCGATCACGTCGAAGCGCACCACCCACCGCCCGGCTCCTGCGTGTTGCAGGTAGGCGGTCGCCAGCGCCCGGACCCGGGCTTGCTTGCGCCACGTCACCGCCTCGAGCGGACCCCCGAAACGTTCCCCGCGGCGGGTCTTGACCTCGACGAAACACAGCACGTCAGCGCGGACGGCGACGATGTCGACCTCCCCGCGCAGCTGGGCGCCGTGCGGCCTCCAGTTCCGGGCCACGATGCGGTAGCCGCGTTCACGCAGGTACGCGGCGGCGAGGTCCTCACCGGCCGTGCCCAGCCGCTGGTTGGGACGTTGGCGCATGCGGCGACGCTACGGGCCACCGCGTCACCGGGGACGGGGAGCCGCGTTGTGACTGGGGACAACCTGCGGATGCCTGACCGCCTCGGCTTCCCTCCTGGCGCACCGAGACGGCAATATGGGGCACCACGACGAGGGGATCACGCCTTGCGGCCGCACGCTCATCACGCCAGACCCGCGGTGTGGCGCATGGCCATGGCCGGCGTGGCCGTCGCGTGCGTCGGGGCGCTGTCGATCCCGGCAGCCGGGACGGAGGCGGCCGAGCGCGTCGGCGATCCAACCGCTGGTTCGGCGTCGCTGTCGGCCGACGCCGCGACCGTCGTGTTCACCACCGCTGCGGGGGTCCACGCCGTCGATCGCCCCGGCGGGAGCGTGGAGCGCGTCGACGTGTCCGACTCCGGTGCGCCAGCCAACGGCGAGCCGACACGCGACGCCGCCGGGCCGGTGTCGTCCGCCGACGGAGGGATCGTGGCGTTCAGCTCCCACGCCAGCAACCTGGTCGCGGGTGACACCAACGGCGTCGCCGATGCGTTCGTCCGCGATCGTCGAGCGGGACTGACGGTGCGGGTCTCCGTCGGTCGCGGCGGCATCGAGCCGAGATGCGCGCTCGGCGTGACCTGCAACGGCAGCGTGGTCGGCGACATCTCCGCCGACGGCCGCTTCGTCGCGTTCACGTCCGATCTGGGCGACCTGGTCGACGGCGACGCCAACGGCCTCGACGACGTGTTCGTCCACGATCGTCAGACGGGTGCCACCGAGCTGATCTCGGTCTCGGCGCACGGCATCGCCGGCGACCTCGACAGCCGCGCACCGGCGATCTCGGCGGATGGCCGCTTCGTGGCCTTCAGCTCGAACGCGACCAACCTGGTCGCCGGCGCTCCGACCTGCGTCGGACGCAACCTCTACGTCCGTGACCGTGCCACGGCGACCACGACCACCGCGATCCCCGGCCGCTGCGCGGACGTCCGTGGCGGTGTGGCGATGTCCGCCGACGGCCGGCGCGTCGCGTTCGCGTCGCCTGCCTCGGACCTCGTCGACGGTGACCACAACGGTGCCGTCGACGTGTTCGTCCGCGACGTTGCCGCCGGCCGGACGGTGCTGGTCTCGCGTGCCGCGGACGCGACTCCGGGCGACGGCGACAGCGGCCATGGCGAACCGGCTCTGTCCCCCGACGGTCGCTACGTCGCGTTCGCCTCCCGTGCGACCAACCTGGTGGACGGCGACCGCAACGGCGCCCTGGACGTGTTCGTCCACGACCTCGACGGCAGCCGGACGGTGCGCACGTCGCTCGCCCCGGGCGGCCGCGAGCGCAGCGGCGGGGCGAGCGTGTACGCAGGCGCGCTGTCGCACGCTGGCCGCGTGATCGCGTTCGGGCTGGCCGGGACCGATGCCGCCGACGACGCGACCTTCGGTCCCGGCGTGATCGTGCGTGCCGTGCGGTGGGACACGGGCGCGAACGGACCCGCGGCCGGCGCTGCGGGGACCGTCGCGGGCCACCAGGCAGGCGAGCAGGTGCGGAGCCACACGCCGCCGGCGTTGCGTGGGCCGGCCCCGCCCGTGCCGCCGATCCGCCGCCCCGGGGATGCGGTCGCCGGGGGGCCACCGGCGGCGAAGGGGTCATCGGCACGGGCGCCGGCTCCCCAAGACACCACCTTCGGCGACCTGCCGCTCCCCCCGCCTGTGACCGTGACCGAGAGCGAGGCCGCGCTGGAACAGGTGGCGCTGGAAGGCGACGATCCGGAGCGTTGGTGGGTGCCCTACCTCGCCGGGTCGGTCCTGGTCCTCACGGCCGGGGCGCTGCTGCCGCTGGTGCGCCCGGCGCGGGTCAGCCGAGGAGGCCGGCCCCCCAAGCGACCAGGCCGACGATGATCAGCGTGCCGATGACGAGCAGCGCGATGTCGGCTGCTCTACCGTCGCGGTAGCGCCGGGTGGCGTTGAAACCCATCGGGCCTCCGCTCAGCCGATGAACGGTGGGGCGTCGTCCTGGTCGTCGTGCGCGAGTTCCTCGACGTTGACGTCGCGGAAGGTCAGCACCCGGACGTCCTTGAGGAACCGCGCCGGACGGTACATGTCCCACACCCACGCGTCGCGGATCGACACCTCGAAGTACAGGTCCCCGCCGGGTCCGTCGTTACGGGGCTCCACCGACACCTCGTTCGCGAGGTAGAACCGCCGCTCGGTCTCCACGACGTAGCGGAACATCCGCACGACGTCGCGGTACTCACGGTAGAGCGCAAGCTCGAGGTCGTTCTCGTAGGCGTCCAGGTCGTCGGTCACCGACGCTCCGTCCGGTCACGGTCTGGCAGGTTCATCGCTGTCCGGGTCCTGAAACGTCGGCCGGGTCGAGGCCGTCCATGGTAGGTCCCCCGTGCGCCGCCGCCACCGGCGCGAAGCAGCGCCGGTGGAACCCGCACGCACCCAGGCTGGCGAGGGCGGCCAGGTGCTCTGGGGAGCGGTAACCCTTGTGGCTGGCGAAGCCGTACCCCGGGTAGCGCTGCTCGGCGCGAACCATGATCCGGTCGCGCGTGACCTTGGCCACGATCGAGGCGGCCGCAACCGACGTGCAGACCTGGTCGCCTTTGACCACGCGCAGCGCCGGGACCGGCATCCGCGTCAACGTGAAACCGTCCACCAGGACGTAGTCGGGGGTCGGCGCCAGCTTGTTGAGTGCCGCTCGCAGCGCAGCGAGGTTGGCCCGTTGCAGCCCGATGTCGTCCAGCCGGGTGTGGCTCACCCGGAAGACCCCGACCGCGAGGGCTCCCGCCACGATCTCGTCGTACAGCCGCTCACGGTCGGTCGGTGCGACCAGCTTGGAGTCGTTGAGGCCGTCGGGCGCCCAGCCGGGCGGGAGCATCACCGCGGCCGCCACCAGCGGCCCGGCCAGCGCCCCACGCCCCGCCTCGTCGGCGCCGGCGACGTGGCGGAAGCCCTGCGCGTGCAGCACCTGTTCGTACGCGCCGGTGGGGCCAGCGTCCACGGCCATCAGGAGGTCGAACACGGCCCGACGGTGACGGGTTCGGCCACCTGCGGCGCGGATCGCGACGCGGGCGGGACGTCCGGGTACCGCGGCGACCGTAGGAACCGGACCCGGTCGGGCGGCCAGATCACCGTGAAGGCCTTCCCCACCACCGCGTCACGGTCGACGAACCCCAGCGTGGCGTAGCGCGAGTCAGACGAGTTCGGCCGGTTGTCGCCGAGGAAGAACAGCTTTCCCTCCGGCACGATGATCGGCTCGCAGGAACGTGGGTCGTCCACCGCGTACGGTTCGGGCAGCAACACGCCGTTCACGGCCACCCGACCGTCGTCGATGCGGATCTCGTCGCCGGGGAGACCGATCACCCGCTTGACGTAGTCACGTGCGTTGGCAGGGGCGAGCCCGATCAGCTGCCCGATCCCACGCACGACCGTCGACCCCGGGCCGCGATCCTCGGTGGGGACGGTGAACTGGTGCCCCTCGAAGACGACGATCTCGCCGTGTTGCGGGTCGCGGAGGCGGTAGGTGACCTTGTCGACGAGGATGCGGTCGTCGACCAGGAGGGTCGGCTCCATGGAACTCGACGGGATGTAGAAGACCTGGACCACGAACGTGCGCAGCATGAACGCCAGCAGGAACGCGACCAGCACCAGGACGGGCAGTTCGCGCATGAACGACGCGACGCTGTCGTCGCGACGGCGGCGCCGTGGGGACCTCTGACTGCTCCATTCGGCGGTCGGATCGTCGGAAGCCTCTCGCTGAACGGGAGCCGCATCCACAGGTCCGCGCGGCTCGGGGCCGTTCACGCCGGCGGCCGCCGCGCGGTCTGTCGCCGGTGGCTCATCGGGCCGGCTCGCGCTTCTCCTTGATCCGGGCCTTCTTCCCGGTCCGCTCCCGCAGGTAGTACAGCTTCGCGCGGCGGACCTTCCCGCGGCGGGTGACCTCGACCTGGTCGATGATCGGGCTGTGTACCGGGAAGGTGCGCTCCACGCCGACCCCGAACGAGACCTTGCGGACGGTGAACGTCTCGCGGACGCCGCCGCCCTGGCGGCGCAGGACCACGCCCTCGAAGACCTGGATCCGTGACCGGTTGCCCTCCACGACCCGGACGTGGACCCGGACGGTGTCGCCGGGGCGGAAGTCGGGAAGATCGTCGCGCAGATGTTGTCGTTCGACCACGTCGACCTTGTTCATCGTGGCATCCATCGGTCGGGTCGGAGGCGGGGGCGTTCGGCAGGCTACCCGACGTGCGGGGACGCGCGGCCGGCGCGTCTGGGGGGCGACCGACAGCTAGCCCTGCTCTCCGTCTTCGTCGCTGGGTGCGGGTTCGCCCCCGGCAGCCAGCCACCGACGGTACAGGTCGGGGCGCCGCTGTCTGGTCAGCCCCAGCGCCTGCTCGCGACGCCACCGCGCCACGGCACCGTGGTCACCCGAGCGCAGCACGTCGGGGACGGCCAGGCCCCGCACCCACGGTGGACGGGTGTAGTGCGGGTACTCGAGGAGGCCTGCGCTGAACGACTCCTCCTCGATCGACGTGAGGTTGCCGATGACGCCGGGGACTAGGCGGCTGACCGCCTCGACCAGTACGACCGCGGCGGCCTCGCCGCCGGCCAGGACGTAGTCGCCGATCGAGACCTCGTCGGTGGCGACCGCGTCGTGGACGCGCTCGTCGATGCCCTCGTACCGCCCGCAGCACACGACCAGCCGTGGTTCGGTGGCGAGCTCGGCGACCAGCGGTTGGGTCAGGGGCGTCCCGCGGGGCGTCAGCAGCACGGTGCGTGGCCGCCGGCCCGCGACGCGGTATGTCGGGCCGTCCACGTCGAGGTTCCACACCTCCTCGGCCGCGTCGAACCAGACGTCGGCGCGCATGACCATCCCCGCCCCGCCGCCGTAGGGCGCGTCGTCCACGATGTGGTGCTTCCCAATCCCCCACCTGCGCAGGTCGTGGACCCGCAGGTCCACCAACCCCGCCTCGAATGCCTTGCCCAGGAGGGAGGTGGTGAACGGGCCGGCGAAGAACTCCGGGAAGATCGACAGCACGTCGATCCGCATCACGCCTCCCCGGCCTCGTCGAGGAGGCCAGGCGGCGGGGAGGTCACGACCAGGCGTTCGGTTCCGTCCGGGCCCTCGTCGATGCCGACGTAGTCCTCGACGGCCGGCAGCAGCCAGGTGGAGTCGTCGTGGCGGCGGACCTCCAGCAGGTCGTACTGCGCCGCAGCGGGGAGCTCGATCAGCGCGTCGACGGTGCCGAGGTCGCGACCGCGGTCGTCGACGACCGCCATCCCGACCAGCTCCGACGCGAGGTAGGTGTCCTCCTCGGGCTCCCCGTCCCGATCGGCCTCCAGCACCGTGCCGCGGAGAGCCTCGGCGGCCGAACGGTCAGCGACGTCCTCGAAGGTGACCAACATTCGTCCCTGGTGGGGACGGGAACGCACCACCGTGAAGGTCCGGCCGGCGCCGTGGAGCCGTTCGCCGGCTCGCAGCCGCTCCGGACGGTCGGTCAGGAGCGCAACGACGACCTCGCCGCGGATGCCGTGGGGCTTGACGATCCGCCCTACTTCGATGCGTTCGGATGGCTGACCCGGCACTCTCAGTCGATGATCTCGACGTTGACGTTGGTGTCGCCCTCGGTTGCGGCCTTGCATACCGTCCGCAGCGCCTTGGCGGTGCGACCTCGCTTGCCGATCACCTTCCCGACGTCGTCGGGGTGGACCCGCAGCTCGAGCGTGACGTTGCGGCCGCGGCCGTCCTCGACGGGCGTGACCGACACGTCATCGGGGTGGTCGACCAGCTGTTCGGCGACGAACTGCAGCAGACGTTCAGCGCTCACGCCTCCTCCTCCGTCTCGCCGGGGGTGGTGCCAGGCGAGCCGCCACCGCCGCCCCCGACCGAGGCGGCGCGCTCGTCGCCCTCACCGGGTCCGCCTTCGGTCTCGCCGCGGACCGCCTCGGTCTCGGCGACCGGTGCCGCGGTGGCGTCCTCGGGGACGCCGGGCGCGGCTTCGACCTCCTCGGGCGCCGCAGCGGCCTGCCGGGCGGGGGCGTCGCCGCCGCCGGTGACCTGCGACTGATCCGCGGTGCGGGCCGCCTGATCGCGCGCCTGGTCGGACGTGCGCACCGGTGTCTGGGTGCGGACGCGCTCGGACGCTCCGCCGGGCTTGAACGTCTCCCACACTCCGGCGATGCGCAGCAGGTTCTCGACCGGGTTGGTGGGTTGCGCGCCGTGGCGCAGCCAGTGCAGTGCCCGCTCGTGGTCGATCTCGACCACCGACGGGTTGGCGGTCGGGTTGTAGTGGCCGATGATCTCGATGAACCGTCCGTCGCGGGGAGAGCGGCTGTCGGCCGCCACCACCCGGAAGTAGGCGTTCTTTTTCCCACCCTCGCGACGCAGGCGGAGTTTGACAGCCATCTTCGGATCCTCGCTCATCAGGCCGACGCGGTCGGCTGGTGGCCGGCGCCGGCGGCGGGGCTGGCCTGTACCCACGCGGACCGATCGGTGTGGTCGCAGGTCGGGCGGCGGGGCGGAGACAGCCGGAGTGCCGTGCGGCCCCGCGGGGCACGGTGCCGAGCGGGACAGCAGCAGCGTAACCGGTGGCGCGGCCTGCGGCGACCGCCGGCGACGTATGCCCGCTCGGGCGGTCACCCCTGCGAGGGTGGCCACAGCCAGGCAGCGCCGCGGACGCCGCTGGCGTCGCCGTGCGCGGCGCGGCGGACCGGGGTGGTGACCTCCCCACCGAACACCCACCCCGCCAACCGTCGAGCGACGGAGCCGCAGAGCCGGTCGACGTTGGACATGCCGCCGCCCAGGACGACCACGTCGGGGTCCACGACGTTCACGACGGACGCCAGCGCGCGCGCCAGGCGGTCCTCGTAGCGGCGCAAGCTGGCGTCGGCGTCGGCGTCGCCGGCTTCCGCGGCTGCGACGATGCTCTCAGCGTCGCTGCGACGGCCGGTGGCATCGCGGTGGTCGCGTTCGAGGCCGGGGCCCGACAGCCACGTCTCGACGCAGCCGTGGCGGCCACACCAGCAGGCGGGGCCGGGGATCTCGTCGTGGCGCGCCCACGGGAGGGGGTTGTGGCCCCACTCGCCGCCGAGCCCGTTCCGCCCGGTGTGGACGCGGCCGCCGATCGCCACCCCGGCGCCGGTGCCGGTGCCCAGGATCGCCGCGAACACCACCTCGGCGTCGGCGCCAGCGCCGTCGGTCGCCTCGGACAGGGCCAGGCAGTTGGCGTCGTTCGCGCAGCGCACGTCGCGGTCCAGCGCGTCGCTGACGTCCCGGGCGAACGGCCGTCCGTTCAGCCACACCGAGTTGGCGTTCTTCACCAGGCTCGTCACGGGCGAGAGCGTCCCGGGCATGCCGATGCCCACGGTGCCGCGGCGGCCGGTGTCGCGCTCGAGGCGTTCCACCAGCTCGGCGATGGTTCGGATGCTGCCCGCGTAGTCGTGGCGGGGGGTGGGGACCCGGTGGCGGGCGACGTCCTGGCCGTCGTCACCGAGCGCGACCGCCTCGATCTTGGTCCCGCCGAGGTCGATCCCGATCCGCATCGGCGGGTGCGTCGGTCAGCGCTTTTTGCGCTTGGGGGCGGGCTGCAGACCAGGGAAGCCGCCCAAGCCACCGCCGGGCATCTGGACCTGGCCCGACTGTTGCAGCTGACGGAGCGCCTTGGCCTGGGCCATCTGACCGCGGACCGCGCCCTTGCCCCGCCCGCGGCCGTCGCCGCCCCCGGCCATCTTCATCACCGACCGCATCATCTTCTGGGCTTCTTCGAACTGCTTGACCAGCCGATTGACGTCGGTGACGGTCGTCCCCGACCCCGCGGCGATCCGTCGGCGGCGCGAGCCGTTGAGGACCTTCTTGGGATCGCGACGCTCCCGGGGGGTCATGGCCTGGATGATCGCCTCGACCCGTTTGAGCTGTGAGTCATCGAGATCCACGCCCTTCAGCTGCTTCCCGACCCCGGGCAGCATCCCGAGCAGGTTGGTCAGTGGCCCCATCTTCTTCAGCTGCTGCAGCTGGTCGAGGAACTCCGCGAGCGTGAAGTCGCCGGAGAGCAGGGCCTCCTCCGCGCGGCGGGCCTCCTCCTCGGAGTAGGTGTCCTCCGCCTTCTCGATCAGCGTCAGCATGTCGCCCATGCCCAGGATCCGACCGGCCATGCGGTCGGGATGGAACTGCTCGAACTCGTCGAGCTTCTCGCCGACCGATGCGAACTTGATCGGCCGTCCGGTGACCTCCGCCACCGACAGAGCCGCGCCGCCGCGGGCGTCGCCGTCGAGCTTGGTGAGGATCACCCCGTCGAAACCGACCTGATCGAGGAACGCCTTGGCGACGTTGACCGCCTCCTGGCCGATCATCGCGTCGATCACGAACAGCGTCTCGACCGGGTCGACGGCCGCGCGGATCGCGGCGGCCTGGTCCATCATCTCCTGGTCGACGTGGAGGCGACCGGCGGTGTCGACGATCACCACGTCACAGCCGGTGTCGCCGGCGGCGCGGAGCGCGTCGCGGGCGACCGGGACCGGGTCGCCGGATTCCGTCGGGGCGTAGACGTGCACCCCGACCTGGTGCGCGAGGACGCGCAGCTGCTCCACGGCGGCGGGGCGCTGCAGGTCGCAGGCGACCAGCATGGGGTGGCGGCCCTTGCGCTTGAGCTGCTGGGCGAGCTTCCCGGCGGCGGTGGTCTTCCCCGAGCCCTGCAGACCGGCCAGCATGATCACCGCCGGACGCCGTGCGCGGAGGTCGAGCGGGGCGGTGTCCTGGCCGAGCGCGCGGGTCAGTTCTTCGTTGACCGCCTTGACCACGTGCTGGGTCGGGTTGAGCGCTCGGGAGACATCCTCGCCGACCAGCTGTTCGCGGAGCCGCTGCACGAAGCGGCGGACCACCATGATGTTGACGTCCGCCTCGAGCAGCGCCAGGCGGATGTCCTTCAAGACGGCATCGACGGTCTGCTCGTCGAGCCGCCCGCGGCCACGCAGGCGGCCGAGGGCGGCCTCGAGCCGCTCGGAGAGCGCGTCGAACACGGCGGGGGCCCGTTCTCGTGGGGACGGAGGAAGTTCGCGCCAGCAGGGTACCGGGTGGTGTGGCCGTCAGGCCGCCGCCGCCCGGTCGGCGAACAGTGCCTCGACGAACGCGTCGACGTCGAAGGGTGCGAGGTCGTCGATCCCCTCTCCGAGGCCGACGAGCTTGACCGGGATGCCGAGATCGCGCTGCACGGCCACGACGATCCCGCCCTTGGACGTCCCGTCGAGCTTGGTCAGGATCAGCCCGGTGACGTCGACCGCGTCGAGGAACGCCCGTGCCTGTGTCACGCCGTTCTGACCGGTGGTCGCGTCGATCACCAGCAGCACCTCCTGGAGGTCGCCGGCCTGCTTCTCCAGGACGCGCTTGACCTTCCCCAGCTCGTCCATCAGCGCCTTCTTGTTGTGGAGACGGCCGGCCGTGTCGACCAGCAGAACGTCCGCGTCGGTGGCCTTGGCGGCGTTGTACCCGTCGTAGGCGACCGCAGCGGGATCCGCACCGGGGTCCTTTGCGACCAGCCGCGCCGCGGCGCGCTCCGCCCACAACGCCAGCTGGTCGATGGCGGCGGCCCGGAAGGTGTCGGCTGCGGCCAGAACCACCGATCGGCCTGCGCGGGTCTCGCGGGCGGCGAGCTTCCCGATCGAAGTGGTCTTCCCGGTGCCGTTGACGCCGGTGACCAGCCACACGGTCGGTTCGTCTTGATGGCAGCGGACCAAATCTCGTGGGCCGGCGCCCAGCAGGACACGCAGCTCATCCTTGAGCAGTTCGATCACGCCGTCGGCGCCTGTAACGCCCTCCTCCCGGGTGCGGGTGCGGACCTGTTCGACCAGCGCCAGCGACGTGGCGACCCCGACGTCCGCGGCGATCAGGGTCTCCTCGAGGCCCTCCCAGGCCTCGTCGGTGATCCCCCGACCGAACAGGTCGGCGACCTGGGCGGAGAGCAGGTTCCGCGACCGCGCCAGCCGGCGCCGGAACCGCTCGCCGACGGTGAGTTCCTCGACCGGCGGGGCCGGGGGCGCCTCCGGCGCGGGCACGGTCGGTGCCTCGGGTGGGGCGGCGGCTTGCGGCGGGGCGGCGGCGTCCGGCGGGGCGGCGGCGTCCGGCGGGGCGGCGGCCTCCGGCGGGGCCGGTGGCGCCTCAAGGGTCGCCACGCCGCCCCCCTGTTCGTCGGGTTCCTTCTCGTCGCGGTGTGGCGGGGCGCCGGGATGGCGCGGCTTCAACGGGGTCCGGCGGCGCGGACGTGACACGACGTAGGCCATCGCGAACAGCACCAACGCGGTGCCGATGACGATCAGCACGAGTAGGAGATCGGGCATGTGGTGTCCACCGAAGCCGGGGCCGTGAAGGGTACAACCGGCCGGCTCGGTGTCCCGCGGACATCCCGGGGCGCGCCCCTCTCGCCGTAGGGACGTCGGGCGGGTTTTCCCCCAGGTTCGGTTTGACGTCGACGCTGGATGTCGCAGGGGGTTGGTAGCGTTCGACTCGAACACAAGTTCGGTAACAGGGTTCGGTCAAGGGTTCGGTCAAGGGTTCGGTAACAGAGTCTCCAGGGAGATGGCGATGGCTGTGGGAACCGAAGACCGCGAGCGGGTGGGTGAGGCCACGGCTGCGCGGGGGGTTGGGGCGCTGGGCGAGTTGGGGCGCCTGCTGGAGGAGCGCAACCGTCTGGACGCGGCGATCGTGGAGCTGGTGGGCGAGCTGCACGCGGCGGGGGTGGTCGAGCAGGTGGAGGGGTTGTCGTTGGATCTGCACCTGGCCGCCGCCCACCATCTGACGGGGGCTGAGCGGTGGGTGTTGATCACCGCCAGTCAGGTGCTGCGCCACCTGCCGGTGACCGCGGGGCTGTTCAACGACGGGCGCCTGTC